>JBDTRQ010000260.1:0-4326 GCA_039931535.1 Ignavibacteriota bacterium | reverse complement strand
GAATCCGCTAATCAGTATGCCCGCTAAAATTATAAGTATTTCCATAAGTAATGATCAGGAAGCCATTAGAAATAATAAGTAGTATAAATTTAAGCAAAGAGTTGTAAAATGTAATGACATTTGTGTGCAGTCTGAAGTAGGAATCTAAAACCTGATGTGTTTTTTTAATGCTGCAAAGCGAAGAAGATTTACGTTTATTTAAATGTGGGCTGTCTCAAAACAGTCATTCCGAACCTGCCTGTCGGCAGACAGGCTTGTTTCGGAATCTCATACTTTAATTATGAAGTTAAATGAGAACCTGAAACGATCCGCGGCGGCGGACAGGTTAACATAGACTAATTTTTAAGACAGCCTCATTTTTAAATTTCCTTGGCTGATTTTTGATGTAATCGTCAATAATAATTTTTATTGAACCTGGTAAACCTGTTTAAGCATACTTGTTAAATTAGTTCTTGCATCATCACTAATTACATTTTTAATTACACCTGTTTCATACATAACGCCGTCAAAATAAGCTGTACCTTTTTTAGCAGGTGCTCTTCCAATTACTAAACCATCAAGTGCGCTTTTACCAATAATACCGCTGTATGTTAAATCGCCATTAATAAAAATTCTGGAATCCTTAATGTTAAACTCTATGTAAACAATATTTATTCCGGGTTTTAGTCCTTCTGCAGAAACTTCACCGGCGGTTCTTACAACTAATTCAGAAACTCCGTCCTTGTTTTTTTCAATACCAACAGAAAAATTGTTATTACCCTTGCTGCTTACTAAAGCATTTTGATCGGCAGCGTCATTAGCTTTAAATACAAGTAATAAGCTCATCGGATTTTGTGCTGCAATGTTAGAGTTATCGCTGTAATTATCTTTGCCGTTGTATTTAACGCCCAAAATATTTCCTTCGGCAATTTTCAAAGGTCTCTTATTAAAGACTTCGGTTGAAAGGTCTTTACCGTTTAATTCGTATTGCTTTGCAACATTTCCGCTGGCTTCTTTAAGTCCCCATTGTGCAGATGTCCAAAAGGCAACATCGCTATACCAGTTATCATTGTTAGCGATCTGAATAAATTTATTTATAAGATTTTTACTTTGTACCTTGCCTTCATCAAGATTAACCCTTTTAACATATTGGTTAGTTTCGGCTAATATGTCATCCCCGCCCGATGGCATTAAATAATTTTTTCCGGAGGTTATTTTTTGTATAGATAGGGCAAACACTACAATTAAGAATATGTTTAAAATTGAACTTTTCATCACGTGATCCTTTAATTTTTTTTAACAATTTACATTACAAATATATCTTTCTCTTTATCTATTCTCGATACCGTTTATCACAATTAATATTCTTTCAATGAGTAAATATTTGTGTTCACTGAAAAATTAAATATTTGCAACTATTTTTATTTCTATTTGATTTAAACCGTTTAACAAAACAAAAACAATTGTATTAATAAGTTTTTTGTTCTGTTGGGATTTACTACTTCTCTTTATAATTTTTGTAATATGAAAAAGCTAAAAGGTTTTTTAAAACTAATAAGATTTGAACTTCCTCTTGCCGCAGGTATTTGTGTTGTGCTCGGTCAGTTATTTGCGCTTGGTAAGTTTGCATCAATAATAATAACAGCCGCGGGATTCTTTTCAGTGTTTTTTATTTCCGCTTCCATCCTCGTTTCAAACGATTACTTTGATATTGAAACAGATAAAATAAATGCGCCGGATAGACCAATACCTTCTAATCTTGTTACACCCGCAGAAGCGCTATTTCTTTCTGTGTTTTTATTGATTGTGGGACTTGTGCTGAGTTTTTTAATTAGTACTGCCGCCCTATTGTTTTCAGTTGGCTTAACTTTTATCGGTTTTTTGTATAACAGAAAATTTAAGAAAAACGGATTAGTCGGAAATCTTATGGTAAGTTTTTCTGTAGGTATGACGTTTATTTTTGGAGGACTTTCTGTTGGATTGCCATTCAATAAAATAGTTTTATTCTTTGCTGTGATAGCCGCACTAATTGATCTGGGAGAAGAGATAGCTGCAGATTCTATGGATGTAAAAGGCGATTTGTTAATTGATTCCAACTCTATTGCAATTAAATACGGCAAAGCATCTGCGCTTAAAATAAGCGTGTGGATATTCTTCTTTGTCATACTGTTAACAGTCATACCATTTTTATTAATCTGGTTTCCCGTTGTTTACTTAATTCCCATCGCAATAATGGATACTGCTATTGCTTATTGTTCTGTAAGATTATTAAAATCAAAAGATGATGAGGGGCGCAAATACATTCGCTTACTTTATTTAGGTGCAACCTTTGGTCTGATTGTCTTTTTAATCATGAGGCTTTTGGAAATATAGGATTTGATTCTGCTTAAGTTTTGCCAGGGAAATAAAATCAGCAAATAATAATTGTTCGGATGAGTGAAGGCAAGTTCAAGTGTTTTCAATTGTTTCAAAAAGTTTCTTTACATAATTTAATCCGAGCAAATATATTTCCGCGTAACACTTATAAATATTTTTTTATCACAGGAGTATAATTATGGATTTTCCGATACATGGATTTAAAGTAGCCAATGGCGAAACAAGGTTCGGTAAACAATATAAAATGAAAGGGGTAACACTTAACGCCCTTGATCTAAAGGTGTCGTCTAAAGATACAAATGGTGCCCAGGCAGTTTTTGTACAAACCGGATTTACATCCAATGGCGGTCCGCCGCTTCACATACATTACAATCAGGATGAAATCTTTTATATACTAGAAGGCGAATATCAATTTCAGGTTGGCGAAGAAAGATTTTCAATGAAACAGGGCGACACAATTTTTCTACCTAAAAATGTTCCGCACGCATTTATTCAACTAACAGACATAGCTAAAGTAATCGTAACCTTTCAGCCGGCAGGCAAGATGGAGGATTTTTTTAGGATAACAGATGAATGGACCACCCCGCCCACAAAGGAAGAAGCGGCAAAAGTATTTGAAGATCACGAAATGAAAATTGTTGGTCCGCCGCTTAAACGGGAGGAATGAGAAACCGAAAAAAAATTAATAAAGACCTTTTAAAGTTATTTTAATTATTGTGCTTGAGATTTCTCTTTAAGTAATTGCATCGCACAATCAACAACATTTTTTAAATTTTTACTGCACTATGTATTTACAGTCCGCTTGTTTGTAACAATGATCTAAATATTCACTTAATAGAATATTAACCTCATTCTCTTTAACTTAATAAAAACGAATTTACATTATTTAAAAAATATTTTATGAGCATGGAAAAACAACAAACAATAACAATAATCGGCTTCCCAATCGACCTCGGCGCCGGAAGACGCGGTGTTGATATGGGACCATCTGCACTTAGGATTGCCGGATTGGGTAACAAACTTGAACAACTTGGTTATAAGGTTGAAGATATTGGTGATATCAATATTGAGATAATGGAACGCCAAAAAATATCCAATCCAAAATTAAAATATCTAAATGAAATTCTTAAAACATCTAAAATGCTGGCTGTACGCGTTGAGAAAGTTTTAGAGCAAAAAAAGTTTCCTCTTTGTATCGGAGGTGATCATTCGATGGCGCTTGGTACTATTGCTGGAATTTCATCTTACTGCAAAAAAAATAAATTAACTCTTGGCGTAATTTGGATTGACGCACACACAGATATGAACACCGATGAAACAACTCCCTCTGGAAATATTCACGGCATGCCGCTTGCCGCTTCGATGGGCTTGGGTTACAGCGAGCTTGTTAATCTTTATGGATTTGCGCCAAAACTAAAACCGGAAAATTGTGCTGTAATTGCTGCGCGCAGTATTGATCCAATGGAGAGATTGAATATTAAAAAATTGGGATTAAATGTTTACACAATGAGTGATGTAGATAAACTTGGCGTGCATAGAATTATTAGCCGTGTGCTAAAACAGTTTAAAGAAAAAGTGGATCACATACATGTTAGTTTTGATGTGGATAGTGTTGATCCAAATTTTGCACCCGGCGTTGGAACGCCCGTACCCGGGGGATTAAATTATAGAGAAGCTCATTCATTAATGGAATCAATTGCGGAATGCGGCTGTATGAACTCACTTGAGGTTGCAGAAGTAAATCCAATTATAGATATACGCAACAGCAGCGCCGTGTTTGCCGCTGATTTAATTGCATCAAGCATGGGGCAAAGAATTTTGTGATAAGTTTTCGCACGATAAATTTTTATTTATTATTAATATTTATAGTTGTTACGTTTCTTAGTTTGCTTAATGTTGTTTCTATTAGTGCGATTGATATTGCTGCTTATGCTTTAATGATATGGGGGATAAGTTTTTTCTACTCCTCTT
>JBDTRQ010000259.1:0-5251 GCA_039931535.1 Ignavibacteriota bacterium | reverse complement strand
ATAATTCTTTTGCTTCCAATCCAAAGGCGGAGTCAAGAATTTGTTTATCTGTTACAATTTGTCCCTCATTATTTTTATCTGTTGAAAGTATTATTTCGGAATTCTCAGGATTGATTAAGCTAATCATTTGAACATCTTTTTCTTTAACAAAGTTTAAGAAAAATTGATTTACCTCTTCTAAATTACCCCTGCTCAATTCACTTCTAATAGCCCAAGAAAAAACAGTGATTGTTTGTTGAAGATTTGCAACCCGCATACTGTCAATTTGTAAAACATATTCCTTTTTAAGAGCTTCTGCTTTTTGGGAATATTCATATTTCAAACCTTTTTCAATAATCATATGATAGGCTATTAAAACCAATATTATAATCAGTAATAAAAAAACCATTTTATGATTAAGAATAAATCTCATCAATTTATTTTTTTGTTTCGGTTCTTTAACAAAATTATTCCCTTCTAATTTATTTTCCAATTTATCTTCTTTTTTTTATTAGTGAAATAGTTATGTATTAAATATAAAATCTAAAAAGGTACAAGTAAAGCTATCCAAACTTTAATTTAGATTAAAGATTTCTCCCAAAAGGTGTCATAGGTTTATTTTAACCTCTTTATTCTCAACCTAAATTGTAGAAGAGCATTAACAAACATTAAAATTAATTTATTCCACTCATTACTTTAATAGACCTTAATCTTTCTCGAAAGTAACAATTTTATAAGAAATATTTTTAAGTGAAATATAGTTTTCGATCTTATTTAAGCTTATCATTATTCGGCACTAACGCAATTACCGTTTGATTAGGTTTGGGTAATGTTTCAGTTTCTGCACTTACTGCTTCTAATTTTTGATCTTCAGTTATAACAAATAATAAAATAACTTCATCAGAATAGTAATCTCTATATGCGGAAAAATTAAAATCATCAGTCAGTTTGGTAGTTTTTATAATTGAACCTGATTGTAACTTTTGAGATAAAAAATCAAACGTAATTTCTTTTCCAAATAAATACCGACCGTGTAAATGTTGGGGAGAAAAGGAATGATCAATACTTTGAGATTTCTTTTCAGGAATCAGTTGATACAACTCTTTAGAGTCAAATAAATCTCTTAAATGTAAGCACGCTAAAGAATTTGCTTCATCGTTAGAGGTAAGTGCTATAAGTTTACCAATACCATCCAGATTCAAATCTTCAATTAGTTGTTCAGAAAGCACACTTCCATGATATGCAGGTATCTTTGCCATCTTAGCATCATAAATTGCATCTCTATTAGTATCAATAATCACAACAGCAAATCCTTTTGCAATTAATGTTTTAGCAAGTTCAATCACCCATGGGTAAGCACCAATTATTAAAGTTCCTTGCGGGTTAGATTGTGCTATTTTTAAATATCGAGCCAATGGTGCTGCAGTAAGTCCATAAAGTGCAACAGTGACCACAATAACAATAAAAGTTATTGGAACAATAAATTCTGTTTGCGGAATATTTTTTTCAGATAGACGTAATGCAAAAATTGAAGCTACTGCTGCTGCAACTATACCTCGTGGAGCCATCCAGGATAAAAATATTTTTTCCTTTATGGCAAAATCACTTTTAAATGTTGAGATAAATACGGACACCGGTCTAGCAACAAAGATTAATACAGCTAAAAATAATAAGCTTGTGTAAGAAAGGTTTTTAAATACCGTAAGATCAAGCCTCGCGGCAAGAATTATAAATAAAAAAGATATTATTAGTACACTTAAGTTTTCTTTAAACTCTAATATATGTTTTACCGTTACTTTTTTTTGATTTGCCATCACCATACCCATCAGAGTTGTTGCAAATAATCCTGATTCATCCTGTAATAAATTTGAACAGACAAACGCTGCAACCACTACAGATAAAGTGACAGTTTCTTGTAAAAAGTCTGGTATCCAGAACCGTTTAATAAGAATAATCAATACCCAGGCAAATGAAAATCCAACGATGCTGCCAAACAAAACTGTTTTACCAATAACAATTAAAACCGTTATGCTTGCTTCTGTAAAACCTCCGATTAGTATTACTTCGAAAACCAACAAAGCAAATAAAGCTCCGATGGGATCTATTACAATTCCTTCCCATTTTAAAATATCAGCAATTTTTCTTTTGGGTCGGATATACCTAAGAAGAGGTCCAATAACTGTAGGACCGGTAACAACTAATATTGCACCAAGTAGAACTGATATTTGCCAGTTAAGCCCCATAATAGTGTAAGCTGCTATTGCAGTTAAAACCCCTGTTATTGTAACTCCCAATGTTAAAAGGAACAGTAAAGCGCCGCCAATTTTGAAAAGTTCTTTTACTTTTAAACTAAGTCCGCCTTCAAATAATATTATTGCAACAGCTATAGACACAATTGGTAATAAAATATCCCCGAATAGTTCATCTGGATTTAAAAACCCTGTTACTGGTCCAGCAATAAATCCAAATAATAATAATAGAAGTATTGAAGGCAGCTTTAAACGCCAGGCTAACCATTGTGCACCTATACCAAGAATAATGATGCTTGACAAACTAATTAAAAAATGTTCTGACATATTATATTATTGATTTAGTAAGTTGGGAGTAAGAAATTATAAAATATAAATTAAATACTTTAGCTTAGACAGTAAATATCTTAATAAGTTATCTAATGCAAAATTCTAAAACCTACAAGGTTTTTCTTAGGCTTATAGTCTCATTTTCAAGTAGGATCTTCTCTCGTTTATTTCATTAAAAAACAGAACCGTTATAGGCTTATTTAGGTAAACATATTTCGAAACCTGCGCCGCTTCGGTTGCAATCTGCCTTACTTTTTCCGTATCCACAGAGATGGGCAAATAAATTTCTGCAACTACCTGGCAATTTGCCTCGCCTGCATTTGAGTTTGATACTGAACAGTTCATTATATCACCATTGGGTATTGAAACTAATGAATCGTTATTATTTAGATGGAAACGTGATTCTAACTTTTCCAGAATCAATTTATTCAGCTCAATTATGCTAGATATAGAACTATATTCACTGCTAATATATAAATTATCAATCAAAACAAGATATTTATACGTATGGATTACAATCTCTGATAGAAATTGTTTGTGAGAACTAATTCTTGAAAAAAGCTGAGGTAGAAATTCTTGTTTAACAACTTGATTTAGAAATCTTTTAATCTCTTTTACATCTTCAGTCATATAATTAATTATTTGTGTATTATTTATTCGGGGATTTAGCTCGGGCATCTGATTTACCTTCACTAGTATTATTATAAAATCTTTGAGTTGGATATGCAAAATCTATGTCATCACATTTTGAGAACCTATTAAGTATGTCTTCCCATATTTCTTCTTCAATTGTTCTTCGCTTTCTTGGATCGCACATGTATCGTAAAGTTAACATAATACCGCTGTCTTTTACTGAAGTGTAAACTATTGGAGTTAATTTTGAATAGAAAATAAGAAATTGTTTAGCTGCTTCTTTAATTTGTTTTTCAGCTTCATTGCTTAGCATAACACCATGATGATTAACTACATCAGTAAGGATTGATTTCGCTTTTTTCCAATCGCTTTCAAATGTTACAAGCACAGGAATTTCATTCCAGATATACTGGAATCCAGCCGTGTAGTTTGCTTGTGGTTCGGTGAAAACTATACCATTGGGAATATGTACTATTCTACCTGTACTTTGTTCTGCATCAACCCAGTTCCCGATTTCCATTATTGAAAACTGAAAAAGTCTTATGTCAATTACATCTCCGGCTACTTTTCCTATTTGTATCCTGTCTCCAACCTTGAATGGCTGACGAATTAATATAAATGCCCATGAAACCATGTTCACTAATGGATCTTTTAAAGCAATTGCAATACCTGCAGATATCAAACCCAAAAACGTTCCCATCGAACCGAAAAGCTCCAACCAAACATTTGACAGAGAGATGATTATTAGAAAAACTGCAAGATATAAAGATATCTTTTGCCATTGGTAGCGTACTTTTAAATCTTCAATCTTATGAATAAGAAGCTTTTTAAGTAGTTTCTGGCTTACCAGTATTACAATAATTATTATAACGGATAATATAATCTTATATTGAAGTTCTGGAGAAAGCCCTAAATAATTTTTAAAAAAATCCTGCATAATAAATTTTACTTTTGAGTAATACCGAAAGATAACTAATTAAATAATATTACTTTTTAAGAACAACTTCATAAAGATCCTGTCTTCTATCAAACCAGTTTAAAGTACTGCCTTGTGAACGATGCCTTTTTAAAAGCTCTAAGTCAACATCGTGTATAACAACCGTTTCAACATTTGGTGTACACTCTGCAGCAATTGCATCGCGAGCGAACATAAAATCGGATGGGGTAAAAATCCCTGATTGTGCATACTGAATATCCATGTTTTCTACAAACGGAAGATTGCCAACGTTACCTGCCATAGCAGCATAAACACCATTTTCAATACATCTTGCTTGCACACATTGTCTTACTCTTAAATATCCATAGCGTTCATCGGTACAAAATGGAACGAAAATTATTTCTGCACCTTTAGCAACTGCAATTCTGCTTAACTCCGGAAATTCAGCATCATAACAAATTTGAATATTAATCTTACCACGGTCAGTATTAAACACTTCAATTTTATTACCTGGCTTTATACCCCACCATCTTCTTTCATTTGGTGTGATATGAATTTTGTACTGCTTTTCCATCGTACCATCTCTTCTAAACAAATATGCGATGTTAAATAAATCATCTTCTTCTTTAGTAAAGTGTGAGCCGCCTATGATATTAATATTGTATTTGATTGACAGCTTGTTAAACAACTCCAAATATTTTGGAGTAAACTCTGCAAGATGTCTTACCGCAACAGCGGGTCTTTCGTTTGGAAGAAAAGATAATAATTGAAGAGTAAATATTTCAGGAAAAAGAATAAAATCAGTTTTGTACCCTGATGCTACATCTGTAAAATACGCGCACTGAGTTGCAAAATCTTCAAAACTTTTTATTTCGCGCAGCATATACTGCACTGCACAAATACGAACTTTTTTAGATGTGATAGTTTTTTTACCGATTGGCGGCACGTAATCAATGTTGTTCCATTCAAGTAAAGTAGCGTATCCGCCTGATTCGGTATCACCTGTTAGATAAGCTGGAATAATTCTCTTTAACACAAAACCGTTTGCAATTTGGGTTGTTAGCACAGGATCAAAAATAGATTTGTTGATTTAATTGCTGAATCAACATTATGAAGAAGAACA
>JBDTRQ010000258.1:0-22939 GCA_039931535.1 Ignavibacteriota bacterium | reverse complement strand
AGAGTTGAAGAAAAAATCGGCCGCAACGATCCTTGCCCATGCGGAAGCGGTAAAAAATATAAACATTGTCATGGTAAAGCATAACGGAGAAAGCTATGAAAAAAATTGAAGCAATAATTCGTCCCTTTAAACTTGATGATGTAAAAGAAGCTTTGGTGGAAGAAGGAATAAAAGGTCTAACTATATCTGAAGTTAGAGGATACGGAAGACAAAAGGGGCACACTGAAACTTATCGCGGAAGCGAGTACCAGATTGAGTTTATCCCAAAAATAAAAATTGAAATTGTTGTTGATGATAATTTGCTTGAGAAAGTAATTGATGCAATTCTGAGAACTGCAAAAACAGGACAGGTTGGCGATGGGAAAATATTTATTTATGATGTTCAGGATGTAATAAGGATTAGAACTGAAGAATCCGGAAGCCAGGCTTTGTAGAAAAAAAATGCCTTTTTCTTTTTGCTAAGGTTTAATAGCTTAAACTATGATTTTTAGAAACAATACAAGCAAGTTTACCGCAATATTATTTCTTCTGCTTTTTTTAAGCGGATGCTCAGTATGGGATAATTTTACCACCTACTTTAATCTATATTATAACACCGCAACACTTTTTGAAGATGCCGAAACGGAAATACTTTCGCAGAAACGCGATTTATTTTCAAACGATCCGTTAGTTATCTCTGGCACTGCAAAAACATCATTAATTAAAGTTGTTGAAAAAAGTTCAAAACTTTTACAGTTCAACGCATCATCCGCCTATGTTGATGAAGCCCTTATTATGCTTGGAAAATCATTTTACTATCAGGGCAATTATCAAAAATCTAAAAGAAAATTTGAAGAACTGCTTGCAACCGATATTGTTGATGATGAGATTAGAACAGAAGCTGATTTGTGGATTGCAAAAAATTCTTTTGAGCTAAGAGAAAACACTCAAGCACTAAAACTTTTACAAGATGTGCGTACAAAATCTGTTGAAGAAGGATATGATGATCTTATTAAAGAGTCCTACATTCAAGAAATTAAATACAGACTTAGAGAAAAAGATTATCCAAAAGCCATTGCACTTGCCAATGAATTTGCAGAGGCTTATGATTATGACCAAACTCGGGCACAAATATATTTTGAGTTAGGAAACTTATATACTCTAATTGAAGAAAACGATAATGCTATCTTAGCTTATGAAAAAGTTTTTAATTACTCACCTGATTTTGATCTTGAAATTAATACAACAATTAAATATGCAGATGCGTTGCGCAGCGGCGGGCAAACACAAAAAGCTCTTGATGTTTTTCAAGATATCAGAACTAAAGACAAGTATTTAAACTCTTATAATGAGATTGATTTTGAGATTGGTAAAACTTTAGTTGAGCTTGGCGAATTTAACAAAGCTTTGGATCAGTTTAGATTAGTTGATACAACGTATAAAAATACTCCATTTGCTTCTGCTTCAAATTTTGAAATGGGTGAATTGTTCAGAACAAAATTTATGAATTATGACAGCGCCGGATATTATTTTTCAAAAGCAGCAATATCAAATCCGCCTAAAGAATATGTTGATGAAGCAAAAAGTAATAATCTGCTTTTTGCAAAGTACTCTAAGCTGCGCAGCGAGATAAATAAGTTTGATAAGCAGCTTTATTATTCTCAAAATCTCGAAATATTTGAGAAAGATTCCACAGAATATCTTGCTGACTCGTTAAAAATTATGGATGAGTTTCTTGCACAAAAGGAAATTGAAGATATTTGGAAAGATGTTGGCGTTGATACATCTGCGTCCCAAATAGATTCTTCGTTTATTAAAGATTCGCTTTTTGTTAAAGATAGCTTAGCACAGGTTGATAGTTTAGTACAAATTGGCGAAGTATCAGCTTTTGATACAACAGGATTAGAGTCTCGTTTAACTCAGTTTATCAACCAAAAAAGAATTGATGCTATTAATGAAAAAAAGAACAAAGATTTTTTAGCTATTCGTAACAAGGGACAGGTTAGACTTGATAGTTTGAACTTTAAAGGTAATCCTCCCAAGCGATTATCGATACCAATTGATTCTGCTAAATCAATAATTTCTAAAAATAATTTGGAACTTGGCAATCTGTTTTTAACGGAGTTCAATGTTCCTGATTCTGCTTATAACTTTTACAAACAAAATCTTGAAGAATATTCCGGTACAAATTATTATCCGAATACCCTTTACGCTATGGGCAGTTATTATTTAACTGTTAATGAAAAACAAAAAGCTGATAGTTTGTTTAAAATTATTTATGATAATTACAAGGATAGAAGCATAGTTAATGCGGCTGCGAATAAACTGCAATTACCACTAATTGATCTTAAATTTGATCCGGCAAAAGATTCGTATGCCTCTGCAGAAGATTTGATGCTGTCAGGTGATTTTAGAACTTCTGTAAGCAAGTTTTTTAATATCTATACAGAGTATCCAAAATCATCATTAGCACCACAGGCATTATATGCTTCAGCTTATATTTTGGAAAATGATTTATATCTTTTAGATTCAGCAGCAGCCGTTTATGATACTTTAATAGCAAAATTTCCAACTACTGTTTACATAAAAAAGATCTCACAAAAAGTTACAATGTACAAACAGGAAAAAGCAAGGATACAAAAAGAACTACAGGATAGTCTAAATGTGCTGGCAAATGTTCAGAAGGATTCTACATTGATTGCTGCAAATGATATTGATCAAACCAATCCAAATTTAATTGCTGAAGATTTAAATGAGCCGGGTAAAATTGATGAAACAGATGTGCCGGTAAAGACTGGAAATGAAAATCAATCGCTAAATCCGAACATTCAAAATGTTGTTCAGACAAAGAAAAAATTAGAACCACTTTGGGATCCTCGTAAACATTTTAATTAATCTTTTTTCTTCTTATAGTTAATGCTGCTATGCGATACCGAGAATTGTTAGATCTTATTGAAGAGGGAGAAAATATACAATGTGAGTTTAAAAGAAAATTTTCAACTCACGATAAAATTGCGCGGGAAATGATTGCATTTGCAAACACTAAAGGCGGCTATGTTTTATTCGGAGTTGATGATGATAAAAAAATTATAGGTGTGGAAAGTGAAAAAGAAACAACCGAACTTGTAAAAGATGCTGCCCTAAACTACTGTGAACCTCCGCTTGATTATTCAATCGAATACAGAGAAGTTGAAAGCAAAGAAATTGTAATTGTAACTATACCCGAATCAGAAAAAAAACCACATCGCATACAAGATTATCAATCCGAACTTGATATTACAACCGCGATTGTTCCAATTCGTGTTAATGATAAAAGCGTGCAAGCCAGTAAAGAAATGATCAGGATCCTTCGCGCACAATCAAATCAAACAGAGCTAAAAAAATATGTACTTGGTCCAACTGAAAAATTAGTGTTTGAATATCTTTCTAAATCAGAAAGAATATCTGTTAAGGAATTGAGTAATCTTGTAAACATTTCAGAAAGAAGAGCTTCACGAACTTTAGTAAAAATGGTTCGCGCAAATCTGCTAATGATCCACACAAAAGATAATGGAGAAGAGTTTTTTACTGCTGCTGTGTGATCTTTTATATTTCATCAAAAATTTTTCTCATCTCAAAAATTGCAATGCCGTATGCTACTGCAACATTTAAAGATTGTTTAATTCCGTATTGTGGAATCTCAATTGAGTAATCACATAAATCTAAAACCTCTTGAGACACGCCGGTTATTTCATTTCCAACAACAAGACAAATAGGAAAATCATTTTTTGTAATTGTGTTGTACGGCTTGCTGTTTTCAGTTAATTCCAGAGCGCAGATTTTAATTCCTTTGGATTTAATTTCCTTGATTGCTTCCAATGGATTTTTAACATATTCCCATTTAACACTTTGTGTGGAGCCAAGAGCAGTTTTTAAAACATCTTTGTTCCCTGTCATTCCGAATTCCCGATTATATCGGGATGAGGAATCTGTTAAATAATTCTTGGTATCAGATTTCTCGCTCACGGAATCGCTCGAAATGACATCAGGCACAATCGGCGGGTGTGGAGTGTAGCCGCATAAAATAAGCTTCTCAATCATTGCTCCATCTGATGTTCTGAATATCGAACCAACATTATAAGAACTTCTAATAGAGTTTAGTAAAACGAAAATAGGTAGTTTTTTTACGGAGTGAATATTCTCGAGTGTACTTCTGTTTGCAGAAATTTCATCGTGAGTAAGCTTACGCATTACTCAACTTCAGCTTGTTCAAGTTTGTATGCTAATTGTCCGCAAGCTGCAGCAATATCATCACCCTGAGTGTATCTAATCATAACGATTATATCATTATTTCTAAGCGTGTTTACAAATTCATCAACACGGAATTTTTGTGATGGCTCTAACTCTTTTGCAAAACCTGTTGGATGCATATGAGAAATCGAATTGAACGGTATAACATTAATTTTACACGGAAGCGATTTGCACAATCTTAGGAGAGCTTTTAAATCATCATCCCGATCATTAATATCTCTCAACATAATATATTCAAATGTTATTCGTGTATCAGTTTGTTTTGCGTAATATCTAACTGCTTCAAGGTTTTCTGCCAAAGAATATTTTTTATTTATCGGCATTATTTTATTTCGAGTTTCTTCAAACATTGAATGAAGCGAGAATGCCAACTTTACTTTCAAACCGCTATCTGCAAGTTCAATAATTTTAGGCGCAATACCGGCAGTAGAAACAGTTACACGTTTTAAACTAATATCTTTTGTTTTTTCTTCTGCAAAAATCTGAAGTGTTTTTAAAGTGTTGTCATAATTAAGTAAAGGCTCACCCATGCCCATGTAAACAATATTAGTAATTTTATTTTTCCCATAATCTTGAGAAGCCATTAGGAACTGATCAATTATCTCACCGGAGCTTAGATTTCTTTTGTAGCCCATCAAACCTGTTGCACAAAATTGGCAATCAAGCGGGCAGCCAACTTGTGTTGATATGCAAAGTGTTATTCGTTTTGGTTCTGGAATTATAACTGATTCAATTATCAGATCATCGTGGGTTTTAAATAAATATTTTCTTGTGCCGCTTGTAGGTGATTGATTAACAGAAACTAAAGTTAGTGTATTAAGTTCGCAGTAAAGATTTAATTTTTTTCTAAGATAATTTGGAATGGTGGACATATCATCAAAGCTTGAAGCCATGTGTCCATAAATCCATTCAAAAACTTGATCGCCTCTAAATCTTTTTTCATCTGCGGCGATAAAAAAGTCTTTTAATTCTTTAAGGGTTAATCCCTTAAGTACGGTTTTACTAACCGATTCCTCAGTTGTACCTTGTTCAATCATTTTGCAACACAACGAAATAGATATGTTAAAAAATATTTATTCAGGATATTAACAATCATCCCCAATTGATACATAAGGATTATTACTTTATTTTTGAAATAAAATTAAACCCTCAAATCAACAGGGTTAAAATTAACAGGTTTTTATCAAAATTAAAAAAGGATTTAAAATGAATTTTGATCTCACCGAAGAACATTTAATGATTCAGGAATCTGCAAAAGATTTTGCATTGAATGAAATTGCACCTTCTGCAGTGCAAAGAGATAAAGCAGCAGAGTTTCCAACAGATATAGTAAAAAAGATGGGCGAACTTGGTTTTATGGGAATGATGGTTTCACCTGATTACGGCGGCGCCGGATTGGATACTTTAAGTTATGTGCTTGCAATGATAGAAATTTCTAAAGTTGATGCAAGCCTTGGTGTGATAATGTCCGTTAATAATTCATTGGTTTGTTACGGGTTAGAAAAATATGCATCGGATTTTATTAAACAAAAATATCTTGTGCCGCTTGCTAAAGGTGAAAAGCTTGGTGCATTTGCCTTATCAGAACCCGAAGCCGGAAGTGATGCAACAAAACAAAAAACTATGGCGGATAAAGATGGCGAATATTTTTCTTTAAATGGAATTAAAAACTGGATTACAAACGGAACAACTGCCGACTATGTTTTAGTTATGGCAACTACAAAAAAAGAACTTGCTCATAAAGGTATTTCAACTTTTATTGTTGAAAGAGGTACACCAGGATTTGAGCACGGAGTTAAAGAAGATAAACTTGGAATCAGAAGCTCTGATACTTGCTCATTAACTTTTACAAATTGCAAAGTGCCAAAAGAAAATATTGTTTGGGAAGAAGGCAAAGGATTTAACTTTGCGATGAACACACTTAACGGCGGAAGAATTGGAATTGCATCTCAAGCTGTTGGAATTGCAGAAGCTTCTTTAGATGCTGCGGTTAAATATGCAAAAGAAAGAAAAGCATTTGGGCAAACGATTTCTAATTTTCAGGCAATCCAATTTATGCTTTCTGATATGGCAGTAAAGGTTGATGCTGCAAAGTTATTAACATTCAAAGCTGCGGCACTTAAAGATGCCGGCAAACCATATTATAAAGAAGCTGCGATGGCAAAACTTTATGCATCAAAAGTCTCTGTGCAAAATGCACTTGATTCAATTCAGGTTCATGGTGGTTACGGATACGTGCGCGAGTATCTTGTAGAAAGATATTTACGTGATTCAAAAATCACTGAGATTTATGAAGGCACTTCGGAAATTCAAAAAGTAGTAATTGCAAGAGCGTTACTTGATAATAAATAAAAAATATTATTTGCTGTTTTTATTTTTTCTTCAATTTAGTTCTTATGCTCAAACAGATTGGGTCAGATGGGAAAAATTTGACCCCACTTATCAAAAACAAGATTCGTACTTACAACGTGATTATGATCTTTCTATCAATTCTGTCTCAGGTTTAATTGTAAAACCTGTAATCAATGCTTATTGGTTTTTTGTTTCTGATGTTGACGGCGCTAACTGTCCATTTTATCCATCGTGTTCAAGTTTTCTTGCTCAATCAATTAAGGAAACAAATCTACTGCAAGGCGTCGCAATGTTTTTTGATAGGTTTACAAGAGACACAAATGTTTTTGGAAGATTGGAACATTATCCTATTTATGGAAAAAATCATTTTTATGATCCAATAGCTCTTTACACATTGGATAAAGAAAAAATAAAAATTATCCCTGCTAAAACATTTGTAAATGTAGAATGAATTATTTAAGATTGTTAGAGATGACATCTTTGAAAAAGATGTCATCTCTTTTTAAAAGTTTATTAATTGTATATTTTTTCTTTCCCTTAAGCTATTCCCAGCAAATTGATTTTCAATCACCGCAAAACATAAAACTATTTGCGAATTTTTTATTTTGTGAAAAGGATTATCTGCGCGCTGTTGAGGAATATCAAAAATATTTACAATTGATTGATGATGATTCTGTGCAGTTTAAAGTTGCAATCGGATATTCATTGATGAATGATCAAACAAACGCATTAAGTAAATTTGGTTTGATTAAAAAAACATCAGTGTTTTATGATGCAAGTAAAATCCAAAAACTTAAATCTCAGTTTTTGATTAATATTGATTCAATATTTTATCAATCAGCAGATTTATTAATAAACTCAAATTCGATTTATTCAAACAACGCTTACAAACTAAAAAACACTTCGCTTTTATTTTTTGATAAAAATTTAAGAAGTAAAGAGAATTTTTTAATTCCGTTTGGAGATGATGAAAAAAATAAATTATCTGTTTTTTATAATTTGAAAAATAATCCGCCATACAAAAGTGAAACTTTGGCGGGCATCTTTTCGGCAATTATTCCCGGTTCGGGAAAAATCTACACGGAAAATTATGGAGATGGAATAACCGCATTTTTACTAACTGGATTATTTACCTATTTGGCTTACACAAATTTTGAGCATGATCATCCAACACGCGCGTGGATATTTACTGCACTTGGTTCCGGGTTTTATGCTGGAAATGTTTATGGTTCTATTGCATCTGCACAAATATTTAATGCAAAAGTTAATTTTGATTTTAATGAAGGAGTTAAGTTGTTTTTGCAAGAACAAAATTATTTTACACCGAGTTATGATTTTTGTAAGTAAAAAAATATTTCTGCTTTTTATATTTTTTATAGCAAATGGATTTGCACAAATCTCATTGCAGCAGCAGTTTGATTATTCAAACAATCTTTTTAATCAAGAAAAATATTTTGATGCAATTACTGAATTAAAACGTCTCCAATTTTTTGATACTGAAAACATCTATTCATTTAAATCTAACTTGTTAATTGGCAAATCGTACAAAGCAGGTGCAAAGTTTGATGAAGCTGTAAAGTATTTTACGCTCGCTGAAATCAATGCCCGCAGTGATGATGAACTTTTTAATTCAAAAGTATTAAATGCAAGAACAAATATTTTACGCCGCACTACAAAGCAATCAGAAAGAATCCTAAACGATTTAATGGATGATCCTAAATTCTTATCCAAACAAAATGAAATAAAATATTGGTGTGGCTGGAATTATATTTTTAATGATGATTGGGATAAAGCTTACGAAATTTTTAATCAAAATAATCTTGATACTACATTAGCTAATTTATGTAAATCAGTTGATGACGAAATGTACTCGGAAAAATTTGCAAAATATAGTTCGTACATAGTTCCCGGATTTGGACAATTTTATACTGGCGAATATTTAAGCGGAGCGCTTTCACTAAGCTGGAATGTTTTGTTCGGATATCTAACAATAAATTCTTTTATTGAAGATAGAGTGTTTGATGGAATTATGGTTGGTAATTTTTTGTGGTTAAGATTTTATTCAGGCAACACACAAAACGCAGAAAAATTTGCCATCCAAAAAAATCTGCAAATCTCAAATAAAGCATTGCAGTATTTGCAATTTAATTTTGCAGGCGAAAGACCGTAAATAAATTTTAAATTTTGTGCAAGTTTTTTCTTTGATTAAACATTATATTTTACATTGTAATTAGACAAAGCAATTAACTGATAAATCAGCTTATGCAAGCAACCGAAAAACCCTCCAGGGTTTTAAGAATATTACTGCTAAAATAGTGATGTTAGCAAATCCTTTTATTTGAAACCTTGGAGGTCTCAAATCATGCGTAAGATGATATTATAAATCTCCACTTATAAATAGTTTTTAGGAGGATCAATGAAAAACAAAAATATGATGATTGGCTGTGCAATTGGGGCAGTAGTGCTTCTTGGCATTGCTCTGCTTGTTTCGTGGGGAATTAGCTCTTACAACAATATGGTTTCACTTGATCAGTCCGTTATTCAACAATGGGCGCAGGTAGAAAATCAATATCAACGCCGTGCTGATTTAATTCCAAATCTGGTAAACACCGTAAAAGGTTATGCAGATTTTGAAAAAGATGTTTTAATAAAAGTAACCGAAGCTCGTGCTAAAGTTAGTCAGTTCAACATCACGCCAGAGCTTCTTAACGATCCAAAGGCATTTGCAAAATTTCAATCCTTGCAAGGTGAATTAAGCGGTGCATTATCTCGCCTACTTGTTACAGTTGAAAATTATCCGCAATTAAAAGCCAATGAAAATTTTTTACAGCTTCAGGCTCAGTTAGAAGGAACGGAAAACAGAATTTCAGTTGAACGTAAAAAGTTTAACGAAGTTGTACAGAATTATAACACAGCAATTAAAAGATTTCCTGCTTCGATGTTAGCTGGAATGTTTGGATTTGGAGAAAAGCAATACTTTAAATCAATTCAAGGTGCTGATACTCCGCCAAAAGTAGAATTCTAAAAATGAAGTTATTTGTTGCAGTATTTTTAATTTTTGCTGCATCCGCATTTGGACAGCCGGAAATACCAAAGCTTAAAATGTGGGCAACTGATTTAACAAATACTTTAAGTCAATCAGAATTAAGTGATTTAAATATAAGATTAAAAGCTTTTGCAGATACTTCGTCAAATCAATTAATCGTTTTGATGATTCCTTCGCTTGAAGGTTATCCAATAGAAATGCTTGCTGAAGAAACAGCAACTAAAAATAAAGTTGGAACTGCAAAAAGTGATAATGGAATTTTACTACTTATCGCAAAAGATGATAGAGAATTAAGAATTGAAGTTGGTTACGGATTAGAGGGTACGGTTCCAGATGCAATTGCAAGTTCGATAATTAGAAATGTGATAAGACCGCAATTTAGAAATGATGATTATTATGCGGGAATAAGTGATGGTATAAATGCAATCATCAAGGCAATTGGCGGTGAGTATGTTGCAAATGAAAGCGATGATAATTCCAATTTTCCGTTTATTGTTTTTGTCATCATATTGATTGTAGTCTTTCTGTTTTTTAGAAGCGGTGGACCATTCGTTCCAGGAGGAATTTACAGAACGGGCACTCATTCCGGCGGATGGACAAGCGGAAGCAGCAGTTGGGGCGGAAGTTCCGGTTGGGGCGGCGGCGGTGGAGGTTTTAGCGGCGGCGGCGGTTCTTTTGGCGGTGGCGGGGCTAGCGGAAGCTGGTAATTCTTCAAAAAATCCAAGTATTTTAAATAGTACCTTGAAGAAGAGCCCGATATTTTATAAACTTGAAACACATTTTGAAAATTATTTGTCAATACTGATATTTATTAAAGGAGAAAAAAATTATGGCGATTAAAATAACTGAAGAATGTATCAATTGCGGCGCTTGCGAACCAGAGTGCCCTAATACTGCTATTTATGAAGGTGGAGTTGATTGGGAATTAGCTGGAACTCATTATGGAAGCGGCGATGCTGCACCTTCTAGCGCTACTGGTTTTTATTCAGCAGATTTCTTTTACATTGTACCTGATAAATGTACAGAGTGTAAAGGTTTTCACGATGAACCACAGTGTGCGGCAGTTTGTCCTGTTGATTGCTGCGTACCTGATCCGGAACACGTTGAAGATGTTGATACTTTGTTAAAACGAAAAGATTATTTAGATGGTATAGGAAGATAATCTGATTTTGTTTGAAGGGTGGTCTATCCACCCTTTAAAATCTCAGCTCCAAAATTGTAACTTTTTATTTTTGCAATTTCATTCACTTCTATTTCTCTCCATTCTTAGTTAATTTTATTTATCAAAATCAATTTTTACTATTATGAAAATCGGAAAATATACTTTAAAAACTATTTTATCCGGATTTATCGGATTAGATGGTGGCGCAATGTTCGGCATAATCCCAAAACCGCTTTGGGAAAAAACAAATCCTGCCGATGAACAAAACCGAGTTACTCTTGCTACCAGAAACCTTTTACTAGTTTGCGATGATAGAAAAATTCTTATCGATACTGGAATGGGAAACAAGTGGGATGAAAAATCTAAAAATATTTATAGAATGGATCTTAAACTTGATCTTGAACATGCACTTGAGCGCAAGGGAGTTAAAGCAGATGAAATTACAGATGTTCTTCTAACTCACCTTCATTTTGATCACACAGGCGGATCAACAAAATTAGAAAACGGAAAACTTGTTCCAACATTTCCGAACGCAAAATATCTTGTTCAAAAGAAAAACTTTGAATGGGCAATGAATCCATCTGATAGAGATAAAGGAAGTTACATTAAAGATAATTTTGTACCTCTTGTAAAAGAAGGAGTTTTAACTCTTATAGATGGCGAAATAGATTATGATGAAAACATTTCGTTCAAAATAATTAACGGACATACGTTCAGCCAGCAGATGATAAAAATTTCTGATTCATCAAATACAGTTTTGTACTGTGCTGATTTGATTCCTTTCGTTTCACAAATTCGTATTCCCTACGTAATGGGATATGATTTACAACCAATGGTAACTGTTCAAGAAAAGAAAAAATATTTACAACTTGCTGCTGATGAAAATTGGCATTTTTATTTTGGACACGATCCACAATTTGCTGCCGCAACAGTAAAACACTCAGAAAAGGGGATTGTGCAGGATAAAATTTTTTTGGATATAGAATGATTGAAAACGGTTACATAAAAATCTGCGAACTTTCCGATTTAAAAGAAAGGCAAGGAAAAAGATTTTTAATAAACGATGTCGAAATCGCTGTGTTTAAAGTTGAAAACGAAATTTACGCAGTAGATAATATTTGTCCTCATCAGCACTCTGCAAATATTTATGATGGATTTTTAGAAGATGGATGCGTTGTTTGCCCCGCGCATGGATGGATATTTAATCTAAAAACCGGTAAACAGCCAACAGGCGCAAAGGGATTAGATACTTATCCAACTAAAATTATTGATGGTGAAGTTTTTGCACTTGTTAAACAAAAAGAATTGAAATGGTAAGCTACTCTTTTCAACCTTGTCACACTGAGCGAAGCTTGCCTACCGGCAGGCAGGTCGAAGTGTGAATAGTACTAATTAATATTTTGAATAAATCATCCTTCGTCTGCGCTCAGGATGACTAAGTGAAGTATGACCAAACTAACAAACCAAATCGTAACAGAAAAAGCAAAGCAGCTTGGATTTGATCTTGTTGGATTTGCAAAAGCAGATTTGCTCAATAAAGAAACTGAAAAACTTCAGCAGTGGTTAGATAAGGGGTTTCAAGCTTCAATGGGATATATGGAAAAGAATATCCACAAACGAAAAGATGTTAAGCAAATTCTTCCATCCGCAAAAAGTATAATCTCACTTGCACTAAATTATTACACACCTGAAGAGCACTCAAATCAAAATGATAAAGAAAAATCCTGCCTTCCGATAGGCAAGATATCTCGTTATGCCTGGGGAAAAGATTATCATCTTATCATCTGGCAAAAACTTGATGAACTTGAAACATCTCTAAAAGAACTTGAACCTGATCTTGAGACTTTATCGTATGTGGATACCGGACCGGTAATGGATAAAGCATGGGCTGTTCGTTCAGGTATTGGCTGGATGGGAAAACATACAAATGTAATTAATCCAAATATTGGCAGTTGGTTTTTTATTGCAAACTTAATTACAAATTATGATTTTGATTATTCCGAAATGATTACCGACCATTGCGGAACTTGCACTGCATGTATCGATGCATGTCCGACAAATGCAATAGTTGATGAATATATTGTTGATGCGAATAAATGTATTTCATTTCAAACAATTGAAAATAAAAATGAAATCCCAAATGAGTTAAAAGGAAAGTTTGATAACTGGATATTTGGCTGCGATATTTGTCAGGATGTTTGTCCGTGGAATCAAAAGTTTTCTATCATTACCTCAATCAGAGAATTCTATCCAGAGAGTAAAGAGTTGAACTATGATGAAGTAATGAAATTGGATAATCAAGAATTTAAAGAACGCTTTGTAGAAAGTCCGATTAAAAGAACAAAGCTAAGCGGATTGCAGCGTAATGCAAAGTTTTTGTTTGAGTGAGTGTAAGTCATTTCCGCGAAGGCGGGAATCTATCTTATAAATATTGAAAGTTATTGTATTAAACATTATTTGAATAAAAAAGACAAACAACTTACTCGTTGTTATTTTTGTGAAGTTTAGTGTCTTGGTGACTTCGTGGCATTTTCTTTTAACACATTTGCCACCAAATCTCAAAGGCACAAAACAAACACTAAAAGTTCATAATCAGATTGATCCTTCTTGAATCTTCATCAACTTATCTGAATCTTACAGGTACAAAAAATAAAATCTTTGCTCACAATAATTGTTGGAGAAAAAATGGCAGAACAAGCAAATCAAAAAAATCATTTTAAAGTTTTAATTATTGGATCAGGACCCGCAGGATTTACAGCGGCAATTTATGCAGGTCGTGCAAATCTTAATCCTGTTATCTTTGAAGGAATGCAGCCAGGCGGACAATTAACAATTACTACTGAAGTTGAAAACTATCCTGGATTTGAACACGGAATTGATGGTCCGGCTTTAATGGATGTAATGCGCAAACAAGCTCAGCGTTTTAGTGCTCAGTCTTTTTATAAAGAGATTACAGAAGTTGATTTTTCAAGCCGTCCATTCAAATTAAAATCTTATGATGAAAATTACACAGCAGATTCAATTATAATTTCAACCGGTGCATCAGCAAAATTGCTTGGATTAGAAAGTGAAAATAAATATATGGGTTACGGTGTTTCTGCCTGTGCAACCTGTGATGGATTTTTCTTTAAAGGATTAAAAGTTATTGTTGTTGGCGGTGGTGATACAGCAATGGAAGAAGCAACATTCTTAACTAAGTTCGCAAGTGAGGTTACAGTAATTCATAGGCGTGATGAATTTCGTGCTTCAAAAATTATGACTGAACGCGCAGAGAAAAATCCCAAAATAAAATTTATGACTAACAAGGTGATTAAAGAAGTTCTTGGTGTTGAAGAGAATGGAAAGAAGAGTATGACTGGTGTTATACTTGAGGATACAAAAGATGGTTCAATAAGAGAGTTTAAAGCTGAAGGATTGTTTATTGGAATCGGACATCAGCCAAACACAAAACTGTTTAAAGGCTTATTGGATATGGATGAAACAGGATATCTTAAAGTAAAACCAGGTTCAACTTACACAAATATTGAAGGCGTTTTTGCTGCTGGTGACGTTGCTGATCACACATATCGCCAAGCTGTTACTGCTGCAGGTACAGGTTGTATGGCTGCACTTGATGCAGAACGATGGTTAGAAGCTCAGGAATAAGCCCATCCCCAACCCCTCCCCTAAGGGAAGGGGCTATTAGATTATATCGTTTGGAATATTGAATAACGAACAAGGAATTATGATTTTAGAAGTAAAAATGACTTCATCCTTAAATATTCCTTGTTCAATATTCGATACTAAAAACGGTGCTGAGATTAATTAATCTATTTGTTTTTCAGTTTTATTTTTTCGCTTATTACATTTGCAAGCACAAATCCAATTCCGGTGCCAACAAATAATGATAAAGGTATCCAATATTGTTTTGAGGTTGCATCTTCCAGCATCATACCAAATCCTAGTCCCAAACCAAAGAAAATTGATATTATCCCAATTTTCATTAACCAAAGGTCATCACGTTTTTCTTCAAAGAATTTTTTAATTTCTTCAGTAGAAAGTCCTTTTTCAATTAACATTTGTTTTTCTTTGGACTTTAAGAAAAAATAAACTATAAATATTGCTCCAACTACAAGTGTCATTATAATCGGAATAAATACTGCTATTAATTCTTCGCGCATTTTTTTATCTCCTATGTTCCTATCTTTTTAACAAAAGAATTTTATTAAAGTTACAGAGTTTGAATTATTGATTTCTTAAACATTGGACTCAATAAATATTTGCAAGGTTACAAATTGATTCTGATATTAATTCAATCTAATTTATAACCGTCTGTAAATAATTGTAACCTTTGATGCTATGAATTAGTCTATAATGAAAATGAAAAACCTTACAGATGCTGAAATCATTGAATCCGTTAAGAAGGGAAACGTGGCGGATTACTCTGTTCTTATTGATCGACATAAGGATAAATCATTTTCTATGCTTAAACGTATGCTAAAAAATGAAATGGATGCTGAAGAAGTTTTGATGGATTGTTTTTTGAAAGCATATAATAATTTGAGCTCATTTAAATTTGATTCAAAGTTTTCTACATGGTTTTATCGCATAGTTTATAACACAGCACTAACAAAATTATCGAGCGCAAAAAGAAAAATTGAAAATGAAATGGTGTCTGTTGATGATTTACATTTACTAAAAAGTAAGTATGAGGCAGATGTTCTGATAAATGATGATGCAGCTGTACTTGTTCAAAAAATTGTTAACGAACTTCCTTCTAAAAATGCTGCAGTTATATCAATGTTCTATTTGGAAGAAATGGCTACCGAAGAAATTAGCGAAGTATTGAAAATATCTGTTTCTAATGTAAAGGTTATTTTGCATCGTTCCCGCAATCTTTTACGGGAGATAATTGAAAAAAGAAATTTATTACAGGATGTTTTATGATAAATATTAATGATGAAATACTGAATAAATATTTAGATGATGATTTAAGTGCTGATGAAAAATTAAAAGTTAAAACTGCAATTGAAAATTCATCTGAGTTACAGAAGAAGTATGATGCCTTACTTAAAACAAATAATTTATTAAAAAATATGGAGCCTGATTCACCAAGTTTAGATTTTTCTAAGTTGGTGATGAACAAAATAAACATCAAAACATCAACCGCACGGCAGCAAAAATATTTTTTAGTCACGATGTTATCTTTCTTAGGATTGATAGCACTTGGAATTACAGGTTATTTATTGTTTCAAATACTATCATCAGTTCAAGCAAGTGAAACAAATGAAGTTGTAACAACATATTCAAAAAACATTGGAGATTATTTATCAAGTATGTTTGGAAAGCAAAACATTTCGATATTTGGTTCGATACTTTCATTTGTAATTCTGGTTTCCGCATACTTTTTATATGAATATCAAAAACAATCGAAGAAAATCTTTAGCAATTAGTTTTTCGTAAACAGAATAATCCAAGCTTCTCTTCACGTAACAAGAAGTGCAGCTTGCATACCGGCAGGCTGCTCGAAGTTCGACAATGCAGCTTTCTAAAACTCATGACAAACTACAAGATTCTCATTTAGCAGATTTATTCAATACTCATTTCGTATATTTGCACATCACAAAAAATAAAAGACAAGAATGAACATAAAAGCCGGATACGCCGCAATTATCGGTTTACCAAACGTTGGTAAATCAACTTTAATGAATGCATTGCTTGGGCAAAAAATTTCTATCACAACATCTAAACCACAAACAACTCGTAAGCGAATTCTGGGAATTTTATCTGAAGAAAATTATCAGATAATTTTTTTAGATACTCCAGGAATTTTAAAACCTGCGTATCTGCTTCAAGAAAAAATGATGGATGATATTGATCTATCTGTAAAAGATGCGGATGTGTTTGTAATAATTTATGATGTTAGTTCTGAACAGTCATTTAAAGGTGCGGAAGAAAATGAATACATTCAAAAAGTAATTAAAGAAAAATCTAATCCAAAAATCCTTGTGCTCAATAAAATTGATACGATATCACAAGAACAAGCGCTTTCTTTAATTGATAGATTTGAAAAGTTAAATATCTTTAAATCAGTTATTCCGGTTTCTGCAAATCTTAAATTCAATCTTGAAAGATTGCTTAATGATATTGTTGAGAGTTTACCCGAAGGTACAAAGTTTTATCCCGATGATATTGTATCTGAAGAGACTGAAAGATTTTTCGTTACCGAAATAATTCGTGAAAAACTTTTTGAACTTTATGAAGATGAAATTCCGTATAGCTGTGAAGTTTTGATTGCTGAGTTTAAAGAGAGAGAACACGCCAAAGATTTCATCAGTGCAGAAATTGTTGTTGAGCGTGAATCTCAAAAACCAATTATAATCGGTAAAGGCGGTGCAGCAATAAAAAAACTTGGAGAAAAATCCAGAAACAGTATTGAAGAATTCTTGGATCGTGAAGTTTATCTGGAACTGCGTGTAAAGGTCAGAGAAAAATGGCGCTCAAATCTTAATATGTTAAAATCTTTTGGATACGTTCGTGTTAAAGAAAAAGAATAAAATAAACCTGCCTGCCGGTAGGCAGGTTCAAGTTCAGGTTTAAGTTCAAGTTAAACTCAGAGATTTTGGTTTTTCCTATCTTATGAAAAAATACACTGGTGAAAGCGCACTTCTTTTTAATACACTTATTTGGGGCGGTACTTTTGCATTAATAAAAAATGCTTTTACTGATATTTCGCCACTTTTATTTTTAGCCTTACGTTTTAGTATTGCAACACTAATTTTGTTTCCGATTGTTTACAGACGATTAATAATTACAAACAAAAAAACAATTCTTGCAGGAGCCATACTCGGAGCGTTTTATTTTTCAGGTTTTGCAGCACAAACATTTGGATTAAATTTAACCACCGCTACAAAATCAGGATTTATTACTGGAACGTTTGTCATATTCATCCCAATTTTACAGTGGATAATTGCAAAGCGAAAACCAAAATGGTATAACCTGGTTAGCATAGTCTTTGTGTTATTTGGTTTGATAATGCTTTCCAGCAAAGGTGAAAATGTAGTAGAGTTTATTAAACTAATTGGCAGCGATTTTAATTTTGGTGATTTACTAACCTTAATCTGCGCACTGCTTTTTGCGTTTCAAGTTGTTTATGTAGATGTGTTCACAAAAAAATATGATTACCTGCCGATGGTGTTTGTTCAACTTTTAATTACAGGACTTGGCGGATTTATCTTAGCTTACATCTTTTCAATCACTTCATTGGAGGCTTTTAGATTTACAGTAAATTTTAATGTAATTATCGCAATTCTTTACACATCAATTTTTGCTTCGATAATTGCGACAGTTATACAATTGAAATATCAAAAAACCGTTTCACCCACAAAAGCAGGAATTATTTTTTCAATCGAACCAATATTTGCAGCCATCTTTGCTTACTTTTTACTAAGTGAAAATATTTCTAATTTTGGCTTAGCTGGATGCGTTCTTATTTTCAGCGGCTTAATTCTTTCAGAAGTATTTACAAGTAAAAATGAGTGATACCAAAAGAGCAAAAATAATTGTTAACGGTTTAGTTCAGGGTATTGGGTATAGATATTTTGTGATGAGGCACGCAGAAAATTTTAATTTAAAAGGATACACACAAAATTTATTTACAGGTGAAGTATTAACTGAAGTAGAAGGCGATGAAGCAATGATTTTAGAACTAATTGAAAAATTAAAAACTGGCCCAATGAAATCACATGTTGTAAATTGCTTTGCAGAATGGTCGGAATCAAAAAATGAGTTTAAAAGATTTGAGGTTAGATATTGAAACTTAATTTTAGAACTGGTTTTGGGTTTGATGTTCATGCGTTTGCGGAAGGAAGAAAATTAATTATTGGCGGAGTGGAAATTCCATTTGATAAAGGATTAGAAGGTTATTCCGATGCCGATGTTCTACTTCATGCAGTTTGCGATGCAATGCTTGGTGCACTTGCACTTGGTGATATTGGAAAACACTTTCCAAATAATGATGTAAGATGGAAAGATGCTGACAGTACTGAACTACTTAAACATTGTAATCATCTTATCAACACAAAAGGATATGAATTAGGAAATCTTGACTGTGTGCTTGCAATGGAAAATCCAAAAATATTTCCTTACGTTGATCAAATTAGAAACCGTATTGCAGAAATTCTAAATGCAGATGTTGATCAAATTTCAATCAAGGCAACTACAACAGAAAAAATGGGGTTTGTCGGCAGAACAGAAGGTGTAGTTTCCTTTGCAACAGTTTTACTGATGAAGAAAGATTAGAATGTTTGAAACTATTCTTTCAGAGTTTTCAAACTTTACTCCTTTCTGGATTTATCTTACAATTTTTTTCTTTGCTTATATCGAAAATTTATTTCCACCTTCACCGAGTGATATGGTTGTTGTAATCGGAGGCTCACTTGTGGCAACAGGATATTTGCATTTTATACCTACATTTCTTTTTGCAACCGCAGGCAGTTTACTTGGATTTTTAACAGCGTTTATAATCGGCTGGCAGTTTGATAAAAAATTAATTCATTCGGGTAAAATAAAATTCATTAATGTCCAATCGTTTGAGAAAGTTGAAAAATCATTTCGCAAGTACGGATACTATTTAATTGTTGCCAACAGATTTTTACCCGGCACGCGTACAGTAATTTCTTTCTTTGCTGGAATGAGCAGATTGAATGTTAACAAAACAACTGTACTTAGTTTAATAAGTTCAGCAATTTGGAATACAATTTTAATATATCTCGGAATTACGTTCGGAAAAAATATAGATTTAATAGACGGTTATCTTAAAACATACAGCAATATAATTTTAATTATTACCGGACTTGTTATCTTAGTTTTTATTGTCCGATACTTCATTAAAAAAAGAAAAACACAAAATTGAAATTTTTATTTAAGAAGAAAGTTTTATCAGACGAAGAAAAAAAAGAGAGAAGAAAAGATAGGCTTCTATTAATTCTCTCCGGAATATTTTTTGGAATTTCGTTCACACCGTTTCCATTTCCGTTCCCACTTTTTCTTTTTGCTGCATTCGTTCCTTACTTTTTTGTTATAGCGAAAAAACAAACTCTGCTAAAAGTAAACTCTGCATCTTATCTTACTTTTTTTGTGATGAGTTTGTTAACGGTTTACTGGGTTGGAAGCTGGCAAAGTGAGTCCGATGCGTTTTTAATGTTAAGCGGAATCGTTTTAGTTTTCTTTTTACCTTGTGTTATGCTCATCAACTCAACTTTGTATTTTATATCAAGAAAAGTTTTTAAAAAAGATTTATCACTTTATTTCTTTCCATTCTTTTGGGTAACAGGCGAGTATCTGCTTACTCTTACAGATTTAAAATTTCCCTGGTTAACAATCGGGCATGGTCTCGCAAAGTTTACTTCATTCATTCAGATCGCTGATATTATTGGCGCATTTGGTTTGTCGTTTGTTGTTTTGTGGATAAACATTTTTATTTACAAAGGATTAAAATTATTTAAAGAATCATCAAAAGCTGGTTTGATAAATTTTTCAATCGCAGGTTTGATTTTTATTTTTGTTATCGCTTATGGATTTATTAGAATCTCATCTTTAAACCATGATGAGAAAAAAATTAAAGTAGGAAGCATCCAGCCAAATCTTGATCCTTGGAATAAATGGGAACTTGGCGGCTTGAATGAAATATTAAAAAATAATTTAGAGCTTTCTCAACAGTGCGTTGATGAAGGTGCGAAAATAATTTTCTGGCCCGAAACATCTTTGACTGTTTATCTTTTATCAGGGACATATCAAACAGAACTTGATTCGATTTATTCTTTTCTAAATAGAAATAATGTTTCTCTTTTAACGGGAATGCCTGATTATCGCATATATGAAAAAGATGCACCAAAAAATGCAAAGTACAGCGAAGCGGGCAAGTACCACTATGCAACTTACAATTCAATTTTACTTTTACAGCCGAACACTTTTGAAATTCAGCGATACGGAAAGATGCAATTAGTTCCGCTTGGTGAGCACACACCATTTGTAGATCAAATTCCATTTCTTGGTGATTTGTTAAAATGGGGAGTTGGCATTAGCGGTTGGAATGTTGGACAGGATACAACTGTATTTAAATTTGTTGATGACAAAGACACAATAAAAATTGGCGGATTGGTTTGCTATGAATCAGTGTTTCCAACTTTTCCAAATTATTTTGTGGATCGCGGTGCACAATTTTTAGCAGTGTTAACAAACGATAGCTGGTACGGAAAATTAAGCGGACCATATCAACATAAAGAATTTGCAAACTTACGCGCTGTTGAAAATAGAAGAGCAGTTGTTCGTTGTGCAAACGGCGGAATAAGCTGTTTAATAAATAAATTTGGTGTTACTGAAGTTGAAACAAAAATGTTTACTCGCACACATTTAGTTGTTGATGTTCCTTTAAATAATGAAAAAACATTTTATACAAAAAATCCATTGATAATTCCAATTATTTCATCCGCATTTGCTTTATGGATTTTTGGAATTAACATTTTAATTTGGATGAAGAAAAAGTTTAAATTATAAAATTATGTCATACTGAGCGTAGTCGAAGTGCGACATAACCATTTAAAAAATCATCCTTCGTCTTCGCTCAGGATGACATACAGAGAAAAAATATTATGATAGACCTAAGAAGCGACACAGTTACACGTCCATCTGCAGCAATGCGCAAAGTAATGTACGAAGCTGAAGTTGGTGATGATGTTTTTAAAGAAGATCCATCCGTAAACAAACTTGAAAAATATGCTGCAGAACTTTTAGGGAAAGAAGCCGCACTTTACGTTCCAAGCGGAGTTATGGGCAACCAAATTTGTTTAAATGTTTTAACAAATCCTGGCGATGAAGTTATTTGTGAAAGAGATGCACACATTTTTAATTATGAATCAGGATCGCCTGCTGCACTTAGCGGGATTCAATTATTTCCGATTGAGGGCAAACACGGTGTAATAACCTCAGAACAAGTAGAGCCAATAATTCGCCCAACATCTGCGTATTATATGCCGCGTACAAAAGTTATTGAAGTTGAAAATACTCACAATCGTGCAGGCGGAACAGTTTGGCAAATTGAAAATATTGTCTCCCTAAAAAATCTAGCAAAAAAACATAACCTGTTTTATCATCTTGATGGTGCAAGAATCTGGAATGCATCTGTTGCAACAGGAATTTCTGTAAGTGATTATGCTTTACATTTTGATTCCATTTCCTGCTGCCTTTCAAAAGCTCTCGGCGCTCCGGTTGGTTCTATCATTGCAGGAACAAAAGATTTTATTAAAGAAGCGTTTCGTGTTCGTAAGTCTTGGGGCGGAGGAATGAGGCAAGTTGGAATTCTTGCTGCTGCCGGATTGTACGCACTTCAAAATAATATTGAAAGATTAAAAGAAGACCACGAAAAAGCTAAATTTCTTGCAGAAAGAATTAATACAAATCCAAATCTTGAAATTGATATGGAAGCTGTTCAAACAAACATTTTGCTTTTCCATCCCAAAAATATTTCAATTGAGGAAGGATTGAAACAATGTAAGGAAAAGGGAGTTTTATTTTCCGTTGGCAAGATCGATTTGATTCGCTCCATTACACATTTGGATGTTTCGTTTGAAGAAGTTAAAATAGTTGCGGACATAATTGATGAGGTTTTTATATAATGGATATTAATAACTTCACACATAAAACAACTGTAAAAGTACGCTTTCACGAAGTTGATATGCTTGGTGTTTGCAATAATGCTGTTTACATTAATTTCTTTGAACATGCTCGTTTAGAGTATGTTAAAGAAGCAGGATTAATGCCGGCTGGCGGAATATTTTCTGACGGTAAATTATTTTTTATGGTTAGAAATGAAATTAATTATCGCGGACATTCATTTTATGATGATGAACTTGATGTTTATTCAAAAGTAACTTATATAAAAAATTCTTCATTTGGATATGATCATTTAATTGTAAGAAAGAAAACGGGTGAAGTAATTGTTGATGGAAAAGGTGTTGTAGTATTTGTTGATCCGAAAACAAGAAAATCAACTCCGCTAACAGAAGATTTTATTGATAAGATAAAAAAGTTTGAACCGAGTGTTAATGTTATTCATTGATTGTCATTGCGAT
>JBDTRQ010000257.1:0-2157 GCA_039931535.1 Ignavibacteriota bacterium | reverse complement strand
AACAAACATTTTTAGCATTGAAATAGTTATTTTTAATAATAAAACTATTCGGTTAAGGCTAAAATGAATTTATTATCAAGTTATTTTAACTGGCTGCAAAAAGATGTGCCTGCTGGTGAAGTAGAACGTTATCCCAAAATTAATGAGAATTCAGAGACTACTGTAAAAGGAATTTTTGTTACGGGAGATCTAACAGGAATTCCTCTTCTAAAACTTGCTGCCGAAAATGGACAGAAAGTTGTTCGGCACATACTTAATACAGACGAATTTAAAAAATCAAAATCAGCAAACACACAAAAAGATATTTATGATATAATTATTGTTGGTGCTGGTCCTGCGGGAATATCAGCAGGATTGGAAGCACAGAAACAAAATATCAATTTTAAGGTTCTTGAATCATCGCAGAAGTACAACACAATCATAAACTTCCCTAAGGGTAAACCAATTTATGCTGAGCCGGTGGAGTATAAACAGCGAGCAGAATTAATTATTAATGAAGGCACAAAAGAATCTTTGTTGGAAGAACTTTATTCTCAAATCAAAGATAAAAAGCTTCCTATTGAAGATGGCGTTATGATCGAAACTATTAATAAAGTTGGCGATCATTTTGAACTTGTTACAAAGAAAGAAACTTACAAAGCGCTTCGGGTAATTCTTGGTATTGGAAAATCTGGTAACTCCAGAATGCTTAAAGTACCCGGTGAGAACTTACCAAAAGTTTATAATAGATTGTTTGATCCTGTTGATGCAAAAGAGCACGATGTGTTAATTGTTGGCGGTGGTGATACTGCTTTAGAAACTGCAATTGCCGTTGCAGAGTATGCAAAATCAACAACAATATCTTATCGCAAACCTGCTTTCTCGCGACCAAAGGAAGGTAACGTTGAAAAGCTAAACAAACTTGTCGTCGATGGTAAGCTCAGGCTGATGATGGAATCAGAAGTTAAAGAAGTTAAGGAAGATAAAGTTATCCTTATTGATAAAAGAGAGTGTGCGGACTGCGGAAGTGAAGATGTTATAATTGATAACTCGATGGTTTTCACAATGATTGGTAAAGAGCTTCCGTTGGATTTCTTTAAGCGATCAAAAATTCAGATGGAAGGCGAACTTTCTCTTACGGCAAAGCTGCAATTTGCCTTACTTTTGCTTTTTGCCGGTACTCTTTATTTTGGTAAAAGCAGTGCGGATCTTTTTGAATATTTTTTTGGGAAAGTAAATTCCTGGACTGATGTTTTTTCAAATCTTTTCAGCACTCAATTCTGGAGTAATTTTGTTTCACTTCCGGTTTTAATACTTCAAACAATTTTTTCGGATGAAATAAAAATCTGGAGTTTTACAAAATATTTTAATGCATTTGTTGCCTATATCTCATTAGTCGGATTTGTTCTTCTTGGCGTTTACCTGCTATATAAATTTTTCAAAGATTATTTGCCGCAGATAAAATTAAATTGGCAAACGTTTAAGTATTTCTATTTTATCACCATTGGAATTTTCTTTGCAATAGTATTTTTCGGAGGAAGATATTTTGGTGTCGAGTTTCTTGGCAAAGCACAATCCTTCTGGTACACAGGATTTTATTCCCTAACAATTCTTCTGTTTGGATTAAGAAGAATTAAAATGAAACCAACACGTTATATAAAATTACAAACCTGGACTTTAATTTTAATTCAAGCTCTTCCACTTTTCATCTTCCCGGAATTTGTTTTCCCTTACTTAGGAAAAATTGGTGCGCTTGGAGCTAAAGATGGATTTATGCTCACACAAGTTTTCCCGGGCGAAAGTTACTGGCGTTCATACGGATTCATCTTAGCCTGGCCTTTATTTTTAAGTAATATGTACAGTTCAAATGTTACAACATTCTGGTTAATCTTTAGTTTTATCCAGACTTTTGTTTTCATCCCATACATTGTTTATCGCTGGGGGAAAGGCGCTTATTGTGGATGGATATGTTCCTGCGGTGCGCTCGCAGAAACTTTAGGTGACGAATACAGAACATTAGCGCCGCACGGACCTAAAGCAAAGAAATGGGAAAACTTTGGTCAATGGGTTTTGCTATTTGCGTTTGTTGTTACTGGATTAAAGATATTAAGCGGCTTATATGATTTCAATCTTCCAATTATAAGCGAAAAAATTTCTTATACTGCGGATATTTTACAT
>JBDTRQ010000256.1:0-2117 GCA_039931535.1 Ignavibacteriota bacterium | reverse complement strand
CATAAACAATATCAGCAACATCTTTTCTCTGAACTTCACCAGTTACTTGGATTGCGTGAATGCTATTTAGAAGCTGCGTTAATTCCATTTACAGCGAAGCTCCTCTAACGTGATACTCAGAACATTCAATCAAACAAACTTCGTTACCGTTTAACTTTTTACCCGGCGCAATACTTTGTGAGGTTATAATTCCTGATCCGTTAATTTTATATTTAACACCAAGTTTTGTTAAAGCATAAATTGCATCTTTAATTTGGCAGTTAACAAGATCAGGCATTTTATTGTTGGATGATAATTTTACTTCTTTAACATTTATTGGTTTGATTTGAGTTTTAGTTTGAGAATTATCATCAGCAAATTTTAGATTCTGCATTAATTCTGGATTTAAATATTGCTGAAATTTTTCATTATCTGTTTGAATAATTCTTTCAGTTACATTTTTAAAAATCGGTGCCGCAACTAATCCACCGTATCTGCCTTGATCAGGAGAATTTAAAAGTATTAAACAAACAACCTGCGGATTTTCAACTGGAAAAAATCCTACGAAAGATGAATTGTAATGCTGCTTTGAATATCTACCGTCCACTAATTTTTGTGATGTGCCGGTTTTCCCACCAACAGAAATCAATTCTGAAAAAGCTTTTTTTCCTGTTCCATTTTTTACAACACCACCTAATAAATTTCTCATCACATCAGAAGTTTCCGAAGAAATAACTCTTCTAATTTCAACCGGTTCAAACTCACGAACTAATTTTCCACTTTTCGAGACTTCTCGTTGAACCAACTGAGGTTCGTACAAAACTCCGCCATTTATCAATGAGCAATAGCCTGCTAACATTTGCAATGGTGTTACGGAAATCTCGTATCCAAAAGAAAGGTAAGCTTTAGAAACCTTGGACCATTCATTTGGCTTTCTTAATTTTCCTGCAGTTTCACCCGGAAGAGTTAATGACGTTGAATTTCCAAATCCAAATCCTCGTAGGTATTTAAAATATTTTTCATCATCAATTCTTTGCACAAGCTTTGCAACACCTATGTTGCTTGATTGTTCAAGAATGCCCACAACATCTAAACTTGTGAAAGGATGAGTGTCGCGAATGTTTACATTTTGAAATTTATATTTTCCGTTTTCAAGATTTAACCGTTCATTCAATCTGCATAATTTCTGATCTATCAAAGAAGCAATTGTAAAAGATTTAAAAGTTGAACCAGGCTCATAGGTATCCGTTATAGCGCGATTCCTTCTTTGAAAATCATTGTACTTCCAATATACGTTTGGATTAAAATCATCAATGTTTGCAAGTGCTAACACCTCGCCTGTATTTGGGTTCATAATAATTCCTGTACCAGAAACAGCGCCGTATTCATCAACACCTTTTCTTATTTCCTCTTCAAGAATAAGTTGATAACTTTTATCAATTGTTAAATAAATGTCATCGCCGGAAACAGCGGGAATTATTTCCTCATCATCAACAGTTACAGTTTCACCAATAGCATTTTTCTGAATTACACGCGAACCATTTTCGCCATTTAAAGCATCTTCATAATATTCAGAAATGCCCATCACACCTTTATCATCATTATTTAAATACCCAAGAACGTGTGAAGCAAGATTATTATAATGAAAAACTCTTGTTGGCTCTTCTTTATAAAAAAATCCTGAACGTCTTATATTTTTTAATGAAGATGCAAGTTCAGTTGAAGCTTTCTTTTCGAGACAAATAGTTTTCTTTGAACCTTTCATAAGATTTAAATAATAGTTTTTGCTTCTATTAAATTTTTTAGCAAAGATTTGCGCAATTTCATTTTTATGTTTTTCCTTTATCATTCTTAGATCAACATAAAAAGAAACATCAGCACGATTGTAAACTAAAAGAACATTGTTGCGATCGTAAATCAATCCACGCTCTGCTTCAATTTTTTCGACACCCGTTTGCTGACGTTGAGCATAATAAGAAAACTCCTCTGCGCGAACGATTTGAATATCAACTAACTTAATCACCAATGCGGTGAAAAAGATTAGGATTGATAAAATCACAAATAATGCGCGTGAGTTATTCATATTTTTCTTTTAAAATATCGTTTAGGTCTTCAATTTTAGTTTTATCATATTTTAT
>JBDTRQ010000255.1:0-5869 GCA_039931535.1 Ignavibacteriota bacterium | reverse complement strand
CAATTGGTTATCGCTATACACAAATTGTTGCTGTTAGCCTTGCATCGGTTGCGTTAGTGCTCGCGATAAAACGTACATCTGTTTTTTGGGCTACTGTAATTGGCGGAAAGTTATTTAATGATAAAGATCTTCTTAAAAGAAGTCTTGCTGCTGTATTAATAATTATTGGTGCAATTTTAATTTTAAGAGAATAATTCCTTCATAAACAGATTACGCAAGAGACAGAAAAAACCTCCAAGGTTTTAAGATTCTTACAACTATAATTATGTTTTTAGCCAAACGTTTTATTGGAAACCTTGGAGGTTTCTTTTTGCGTATGGTGATTTAATAGTTAAAAATGTTTTAACACTAAGACTGGTTTGAGACTTTAGGTTTGCTTCTATTTCTTCCCCAACGCTTATTCTTATTTTTAAAATAACCGCTTGATCCAGATTTCTTTTTTGTTTCAGTTTTTTCTACTGCAATTGATTTTGTTTTATGCTGTTCTGTTTTTGGCGCTCCATCACTATTTTCTTTATAAGGATGATCGTGTATAACAGGAATTTGAATTTTTATCAGCTTAATAATATCCTTTAAATACGGTCTTTCCTCATCTTCACAAAAAGAAAGCGCAATACCACCCAAGCCCGCTCTTCCTGTTCTTCCTATTCTGTGTACATAAGTTTCCGGAATATTCGGAATATCATAATTGAATACGTGAGAGAGTTTATCTATATCTATTCCGCGCGCAGCTATATCTGTTGCAACAAGAACCTTTGTTTGCAATGATTTAAAATTATTCAATGCACGCTGTCTTGCATTTTGCGATTTACCGCTGTGTATTACATCAGCACTAACATTATGACTTAGCAAATACTTTGTAACTAAATTTGCACCGTGCTTTGTTCTGGTAAAAACAAGTGCAGAAGTTATTTTTTCATTTCTAAGTATATGATATAATAATTTTTTCTTATCGGGTTTCGATACAAAATAAACAGCCTGTTTAATTGCTTCCACAGTTTTAAATTCAGGTGTAATATCAATGCTTACAGGATTATGCACGATAGATTTTGCAAGCTTTACAATTTCAGGCGGCATCGTTGCTGAGAAAAATAATGATTGCCTTTTTGCCGGCAGCTTTGCAATTATCATGTGAACATCATGAATAAATCCCATATCCAACATTCTATCCGCTTCATCCAACACAAAAAGTTTTATATGATGAAGATTCACAAATTTCTGCTGCATCAAATCTAAAAGTCTTCCGGGTGTAGCAATCAAAATATCAATGCCTGCAGTTAGTTTATCTGTTTGTGCTTTCTGCGAAACTCCACCAAATATTACTGCGTTTGTAAGTCCTGTATGTTTTCCGTAAGCATTAAAACTTTCGCCAATCTGTATTGCAAGTTCTCTTGTTGGAGTTACGATTAATGATTTAATAACACGTTTTGATTTTTGCTCTTCTTTTTCTTCGTACAGGATTTGCAGGATTGGAATTGCAAACGCTGCAGTTTTTCCAGTTCCAGTTTGTGCGCATCCGATTATATCACTTCTATCAAGTATAACTGGAATTGCTTCACTCTGAATTGGAGTTGGGATTTTGTAGCCTTCATTCTTTAATGCAAGTTGTATCGGCTGTATAAGTTTTAATTTTTCAAATGACATTTTATTCCTGATTAATTTTCTGAATTGCCGATGGCTTATCAGATAAAAACATAATTATTAAATTACGCGTAACTCAATTTAGTCATGCTGTCTGCCGCGGCAGATTATTTCAGCATCTCATTTATATAAGTAATGAGACCCTGAAACGAGTTCAGGGTGACGAATAAGACTTCTAAAATTCATCATCGCCGCCATTTTGATTATTCATCTGTCCATTATCACGCTTTGCTTTGTAGTTATTAAAATTAATTTTAGCACTCAACATTACCATTGGTGATTCACGTTCAAAATAGCTGTAGGAATAAAAATCCGGACCAGAAGAACTAGACTCGAATTTAGCAGTTCCAAATAAATCTCGCACCTGTAAAGTTAGAGAAAGCAGTTTCTCAAACAAATCCTGCTTAACAGAAAGATCAGTTGTAAAATATCCTTTCCAGGTTCCTTGTGATGAAACGCCAGGGCTATTATAGTTTACATTGATTTGCAGTTGAGTGCTTTGAGAAATCTTAAACATATTATTCAATCTTGCATTCCAGTTAAAACTTTGTCTCTCAAATGGCTGATCATATAACACACCTTCAATTCTGTAGTTGTATAGATTTGCCATCGCATTAACATTCCAGAATTCTAACGGATCAAAGATCATCATCAATTCGCTTCCTGTTGAAAAATCTTTTCCAATATTTACAACAGAATTTAAACTTACATTTTCTTGGTCAGGATAGACTGATCGAATGCGATCAATTTTATTATTTGTTACCCGATGATACAATTCAACAGATAACGAAACTTTTCCAATATAAGTTTGAATCCCTGATTCATAAGAATCTATAAATTCAGGTATCAAATCAGGATTACCGATACGAACATTGTTAGCATCAATCCAGGTTAAAAATGGTTCAAGTTCCCATCCGTGGGGTCTTTGAATACGGCGTGTATAACTTGCCATCATCTGTGTGCCTTCAGAAAATTTATAAGATGTGTGAAGCGTTGGAAAGTAATCCCATCTATTAATTTTTGATTCAGCATTTATATCTAATAATGAAATAGTTCTAAAAGTATATTCGGTTCTAAATCCACCCTGTATTCCAAAATCACCAAACTGATCTGAGTAGGTGGCATAAAAAGCCTGATCGTTATCTAAATATTTTACATCATGACTAAATTGTTTTTGAAATTGAAAATCATAACTCAGTGAATCAAATAAATAAAAAGAATTATTATCATCCGAGTTCTCAATCTCAGCATCGTAGCCGGCTTCAAATTTTCTTTCATCTGTAAATGGAAGTGTGTAATCTATCTTTACTTCAAAATCTCTGGATGGACCAAACTCAGTTGTTTTTTTACCTTTTAAAATAAAATCACCGTTTAAAGCCTTAGTTAAAGTTGATTCGTCACCATCATTATATCTAAAATTAAATTCACTTTTTACTTCATGTCCTTTACTTCCAAAATTATGAATGTAAGTTAGATTTGTACCGCCATATTTTCCATCTCTATTTCTATCGCTATAGTTTTTGTAAGATAAAACTGGAAGTGATATGCTTGATCCTTCGATGTAATTTAAAATTGAGTTTTGTTTTCCTTCGCGTGTGCCGTATCGTGCAGTAAAATTAAAAAAATCATTTTCTGTAAAATTATATTCTATTCCTGCTCTAACACCAAAGCCTATTCTTCCCCATTCGGAATCACCATTAGAATTTATGTAAGAAGTTGAACTTGGTGAAATATATCTGTTTTCAGAAATTGATGTGCCCGGAAATATTCTTTTATTATAATCCATACCAAAAATATAATTCAAATTACTTGTGCGATATTGAAAAAGAAAATCACCGCCGTACTTATCTTTTAATCCAGCGTTCGCATTCATCACTCCGCTAAGACCAAGATTTTCATTTTTCTTTAGTATGATATTTATGATTCCCGCCGTTCCTTCTGGATTATACTTTGCTGATGGATTTGTAATGATTTCAATATTTTGTATTGAGCTTGCAGGTATTTGCTGAAGTGCATCCTGAGCGCTCATAATCGAAGGTCTGCCGTCAATCAACACAGTAAAATTAGTACTGCCGCGCAGACTAACATTGCCTTCAATATCAACAGTAACGGAAGGAACATTTTGCAAAACATCAGCCGCATTACCGGAAATTACAGTTTGAATTTTATCAACATCAATTACTTTTTTATCTATTTGATATGAAACCGGCGAACGATCCCCCTGCACAACAACATCGCTAAGTTCTAAAGCATTTGGTTTGATAATAATTTTACCCAGATCAATAGCCATATTATTTGGATTGATATTAATATCAAACTTCGCAGTTTCATATCCGATAAATCTCACTTCAAGTAGATATTTATCAGGTTTGATTTTAGACAAGTTAAATATTCCGTTTGCACCAGTAATAGTTCCGTTAATTAAAGATGAATCTTTTGTAGAAAGTAAAACAATATTTGCATATTCAATAATATGCTTTGATTCAAAATCCAATACCTTGCCTGTAATGGTACCGCCATTAAATTCATTCGGATTTCTTTGTGCAAAAAGTTGAATGTTTACTAATGTAATTAAAATTAAAAAATAATTTTTCATATCGATTAAAAATCTCTTCCCTGTATTATTTGAATGTTTTAACTGACCTTATGCAATCGGCAGAAAAACCTCCAAGGTTTTTAAATTATTATTGTTAAAATAATAATTTGTGTAAAGTATTTTATTTGAAACCCTGGAGGTTTTAAATAATTATTAAGCTGAGCTATTTTATATTAAATCCAGCGTTAAAGATAAGCATTCTTGCTTTATCAGCATCGGGTTCCGATTCAAAATAAAATTTAAAATTACCGCCTGTGCCCTCTCTGATCTTAAGCAACTCAATATCTTTTATGTTTATGTGATTTTCAAAAAGTATTGTTGATATTTTACTAATCATACCCGGTTCATCCTTTACAAAAACTATTATGTCATATAAAGGATCAATAAAACCTTTATTGTTCGCAGGGATCTCATTCCGAGTAATTCTCGCACTTTCGAATAAATTATTTATAGCCTTAAAGTTATTATTTTCAATCATTCTCTTTAATTGGACAATTTGATTCTCAAATAAGTTTAATGATTCAAGTATATTATTTTTGTTATAACTAATTATCGATTCCCAAATCTTAAAATCACTTGAAGCTATTCTTGTCATATCCCGAAAACCGCCTGCGGCAAAATCAAGCAGTGATGTTTTTCCCGATTTGTCCGTTACTTGATTTACTAATAGGACTGATAGTAGTTGTGGAAGATGTGAAACTTGTGATGCTATTCTATCATGCTGATAAGGATTTAATAATACTATTCGTGCACCGGTTAATCTAATTAAATCATTGTAATTATTTAGAATATCGGATTTATTACTATCAGAACATACAATAAAAATTGAATTCTCAAACAACAAAGCATCAGAATTATCAAAACCGCTTTTTTCTTTTCCTGTCATTGGATGTGCGCCAATGTATGTTCCTTTGCTTGCAAATGTTTTCCATGCATCCGCAAAAATTCCTTTAACACTGCATAGATCAGAAATTATTTGATTTGATTTTAACCTTGGTGCAAGCTGTCTAAAAATATTTAAACTTTGTTCGATTGGAAGTGCAATAATTATTAAGTCGCAGTTAAGTGAATCTTCAATTGAAGTTAATGCTTTATCAATAACTTTTTCTTGCAGAGCTTTTTTTAAAACTTCAGGTTTATCAAAAGCTGAAATTATAATCTTATCATCAGACTGTTTAATAGCTTTTGCAAATGATCCGCCAATTAATCCTAAACCTAAAACAGAAACTTTTTTAATCGTCAATTCATTTTCTCAAGTTCTTGCGTCATTAATCTAAACTGATCGAATCGCATCGATTGTTCGCCATCGCTTAAAGCTTTTTCAGGATCTGGATGAATCTCAACCATTATTCCATCAGCACCGACTGCCTTAGCTGCTTTTGCCATTGGAAGAACTTTATCCCGCTTTCCAACAGCGTGTGATGGATCAACAATGATCGGTAAGTGTGTTAATTCTTTTAAAAAAGGAATAGCACTTAAATCCAAAGTGTTACGAGTTGCAGTTTCAAAAGTTCTTATTCCACGTTCGCATAAAATTACTTGTCTGTTGCCGCGTGCAAGAATATACTCAGCGGCGTTTAACAACTCATCAATTGAAGCCATCAATCCGCGTTTTAACATAACAGGGCGGAA
>JBDTRQ010000254.1:0-21038 GCA_039931535.1 Ignavibacteriota bacterium | reverse complement strand
TTTCCGTAACTCTTGTAGGTAATCTTTTTCCGGTTCGAATATAAAAAGGTACTCCACCCCAGCGCCAATTATCGATATAAAATTTTAACGCAGCATAAGTTTCGGTCATTGAATCCTTTTTTACACCTTCTTCTTCACGATAACCAAGTGTCTCTTCACCTTTAATTTTTGAGTGGCGATATTGCCCGCGGATAGCAAAACTTTTTACATCTTCTCTTTTTATAGGACGCAGCGATTGAAATACTTTAAATATTTCACTGCGTATTGCAATCGGTTCTAAAGAAGATGGCGGTTCCATAGCCGTTAATCCAACCACTTGCAGTAAATGATTTTGAACCATATCACGCAGGGCACCGGATGATTCATAATATCCACCGCGCTTTTCTACTCCAATACTTTCCGCAGAAGTTATTTCAATATGTTTTATGTAATTTCTATTCCATAATGGTTCAAAAATTCCATTTGCAAATCTTGTTACTAATAGGTTCTGTACCGTTTCTTTGCCTAAATAATGATCGATTCTAAAAATCTGTTTTTCCTCCCAGTGTTTAAATAAATCATCTTTTAATTTTAAAGCTGTTTGTAAATCATAACCGAAAGGTTTTTCAATTATTAATCTTTTCCAGCCGTCATCTTGTTTATTTAGATTAACCGATGCAAGATTTTGCGGAATGATACCATACATACTTGGTGGAGTTGATAAATAAAATATTGTATTTCCATCTATTGAACTTTTTGATCGAAGTTTTGATAATTTTTCTTTGAGTTTTTTGTAAGTATTATCAGAATCAAAATCGCCTGATATATAAAATATTATTTCTAAAAACTTATCAATCTGTGAAGTATCATCTATTGTATGAGCCTCAGTAATTGCTGATTTCATCTTACCCCTAAATTCAGCATCATCATAATCAGATCGGGCTACACCTAAAATAAAAAACTTATCAGGCAGCAAATTCTGAACATATAGAGAATACAGGGCGGGTACTAATTTTCTTTTTGTTAGATCACCCGAAGCCCCAAATATTACATAAATATGATTTTCAACTTTATCCATAATTATCTCATTCTTTAATTTTTACAGCGTGTCCGCCAAATTGATTTCTTAATGCAGCTAAAATTTTCATTGCAAATGATTCATCCTGTCTTGATTGAAATCTTGCATAAAGTGATGACGTAATAACGTTTGCAGGTACTTCAAAATCCATTGCTGTTTGAACAGTCCATCTTCCTTCACCGCTGTCATTAACAAAATCTTTAATTTTTTCCAATTTCGGGTCATCCTTTAAAGCATTAACAGTAAGTTCTAACAACCAGCTTCGTATTACACTTCCGTATTGCCATGCATCAGCAACTTTTGTTAGATTAATATCGAAGGGAGATTTTTCAAGTATCTCAAAACCCTCAGCATAAGACTGCATCATTCCATATTCAATTCCGTTATGCACCATTTTTACCAAGTGCCCTGTACCAGATTGACCACAATAAACATATCCATTCTCTGGTGCCAATGTTTTGAAAATTGGCTCTACATAATCAGCCGACTTTTTATCTCCGCCATACATTAAGCAGTAACCATTTTGTAATCCCCATACACCGCCGCTTGTTCCGCAATCTAAATAATGGATTCCATACTTAGCTAACATTTCTGAATGCTGCTGAGATTCTTTCCAATAAGAATTTCCGCCGTCAATAATAATATCGTTTCCTTTTAATAGACTTTTAAGCAAATCAATGTTTTCATCAAGAGGTTTTCCGGAAGGAACCATCAACCAAATGACTTTTTTTTCAGGTAGTTTGTTTACTAATTCTTCTAACGAATAGGCTGGTACTGCTCCTTTTTTTGCAATCTCATCAATTGTAGTTTTATTACGATCAAAAACAACAACTTCATGTTTATCATTTAGAAGTCGTTGCACCATATTAAACCCCATTTTGCCAAGACCGATAAATCCAATTTTCATTTTTTCTCCAAAATATTTTGTAAATACTTTTTAATAATTATTATAACATGTTGGGTTCAATTTAATATAAAAGTGCTATTAAAACTGTAATTCAGTTCACATATTAATTTATAATAATTGGAGGATTAATAAATTTCCAAAACCGCATAAAGGTTATAAGCGTATGTTAAGTTCGAATAAACCTACCGAACTTTTTTGATTTACTCCATATTTACCCCCAACCATTTCTTTGTAACTTTAGTCTAATCAATTGTAAAAAGAAAAAACTAATGGCTTTAAGCGATAACGAACTAATTATAAATGCTCAGAATGGTGATGTTTTGGCTTTTGAGGAGTTAATGTATCGCTATGATAAAATGGTACTGCGCATCGCACTTAAGTACACGGGAAATTCGGATGACTCAAAAGATATTTATCAGGATGTTTTTATTAAAGTTTTTAAAGGGTTATCAAATTTTCAATTTAAAAGTGAGTTTTCTACATGGCTTTTCAGAATAGCCACAAACACTTGCATTACTTTTAAAAGAAAATATAATATGACAAAACATTTTTCTTTAAATGATGATGAAGACTCAAATTTTTTATCTTCTATTCCTGATGATGAATCTTTGCCTGATAAATTAGTTGCTAATTCTGAGCAAGGCGAAAAGATTGATGCAGCTTTAAATAATTTATCGCCAAATCAAAAAATGAGTTTTCTGTTAAAGCATTATGAAGGGTATAAAATTAGAGAGATTGCAGAAATGATGAATTGTAAAGAAGGTACGATTAAAAAATATCTTTTTGAGGCTGTTAGAAAACTTAAACTTCAATTAGAAAACACTTATTAAACATTTGTTAGATGGAATGGACAATGGAACATAACGATTATAAAAAAATGATTCAGTTTTATCTTTATGAAGAATTGGATTTAGAAAATAAAATATTATTGGAAGAGCATCTTAAATCCTGCAATGAATGTAAATTAGAATTAGAATCTTATAAAAAACTTTTTGCAGAAATTAAAATTGATTCGAATTCTCCTTTAAATCCAAAATTGTTAATGGAAGCACGGTTTGAGTTGCGTGGTTTATTAAGAGCGGAACGAAATAAGGTTTCTACTTCTACTAAGATTTTTGAAAAGATCACTTCATTAATTACAAAACCAGTCGGGCTGGCTGTAAGCGGTGTTTTAATTTTATTAGCTGGATTATTTATTGGTTACTTAGTTTTTAAATCTCCAGCAACCGAAAATGAAAAACCTTATAATCCATTCAATGATCAAATAAAAATCTCGAACATAAATTTTATTGATCCAGATCCTACAAACGGGAAAGTAGAGTTTACTTTTAATGTTATTAAACCAGGTTATTATAAAGGAAACATCAACGATCCCGAAGTTCAAAAGATTCTAACTTATGCAATTTTAAATGAACAAAATCCGGGCACAAGATTAAATTCAATAAATGTTATAAACGCATCTAAAAGTAATTTGTTAGATGATGAAATTAAAAGCACTTTAATAACAGTAGCTAAATATGATGATAATCCTGGCGTTAGAAGAGAGGCGCTTAAATCTTTAAAGGAAATTCCTTTGGATACAGAAATTAAAAATGCTTTGATCTATGTTTTGTTAAACGATACAAGTGCGGGAATTCGTATTGAAGCTATTAACAATTTAGTTGAGGCTGCTAAAAAAGGATTTGGATTTAGCAACAATGATCTATCTATATTAAAAGAAAAAATTCAAGCTGATAAAAACAATTACGTAAGATTTCAAGCAAGTAATATTATTAAGGAGTATTGATATGAAAAACATCAGATTTAATTATTCGGTTTTATTAATATTATTTTTTTTCTTTTCAATCAATCTTTTTTCGGAAGATTTTGAAGGCGGGAAAAAGGTTTCAAAGGGTGATAGGCTTGAGGTTTCTGCTACCAATGGAAATATTATTGTTAATGTATGGGATAAAGATGAAGTATATGTAAAAGCAAAAAATCTTGATGCTGAGGATGTTAAGGAGTTTAGCTTTAAACAAACAGGGGGCATTGTTTCTCTCAAGTTCAAAGGTCAAAATTCAAATAACTTTAGTTTGGAGTTTTCTATTCCATCCTATATTATTCTGGATTTTTCTACGGGTGGAGGAAATATTTCTATAAAAGGAAATCTGAATGGACTGGTTAAGATTGCTACTGGTGGCGGAAATATAACTTTAAATGATATTAGAAATACACTTTCTATATCAACTGGAGGAGGTAATATCATTGTCGGTACCGTTAGTGATAAGGCTGAGATTTCAACTGGCGGTGGTGAAGTAAAGGTTGAATCAGCTTTAAAGAAATTAGATGTTTCTACAGGTGGAGGAAACATTTCCGTCGGGTCTATAGGCGGCAAAGCCGAAATTAGTTCAGGTGGAGGAAATATTTCTATAGGAAATGTATCAGCCGGCATAGAAATTTCCACCGGTGGAGGAAACATAAAGCTTGATGGAGCTAATGGTAATGTAGAAGTAACTACTGGTGGTGGAAATATTTCATTAAAGAATGTTAAAGGATTAATTGATGCAACTTCCGGCTCTGGAAATATTGAGTTATCATTTGACCCACCTGCAGGCAGTTATAGCGAAGTTACGACTGGGAATGGGAATATAACATTATTCATTCCCGAGACAGCTAAAACTTTAGTTAAGGCTAACTTTTTAGTTTGGAAATATTCAGATAAAAATCCTAGAATTCATCTTTATTCAGATTTTGATGGAGTTACTTATGATACCAATAATATGGAAATGAATGCTGAATTAAAACTTAATGGTAGTGGGTCAACTATTGAGTTGAATGTTACGAGTGGAGAAATCTTTATTAAAAAAAGATAATTTTTTAAACCGCTTGATGAGTTTTTAATCGACTTCATCAAGCGGTATAAATATACTTATGCCGTTTATCCTCTTACAAAACCTTTGCTAAAAATCATTTAGTTAAAAGATTTTAAATGCTTTAAAATTGCTAAAACATCATAAATAATTTTCTTTCAAACAAAACTTAGAATCAAACAGAAAAATCTAACAAGCTTATGAGATATTTTTTTTTACTACTAATTATTTCAATCATTCCTTTTGTTTTAATTTCTGGTTCTAATAATGATTCAACAAAAACTATAACTGCGTACAGACTTACTGAACCGATTGTAATTGATGGTTTATTAAGTGAATCAATATATTCAAATCCTGCTGAAAGAAAATTAATCCAAAAAGATCCCAACGAAGGAAAACCTGCAACTGAAAAATCTGAGGTTTGGATTTCTTATGATGAATCTAATATTTATATAGGCGGCAGATTTTCTGATGCTAACCCTGATTCAATCGATGCAACATTAATGCGACGAGATAATGTTGTAGAATCAGATTGGATTTGGATTTATCTCGATCCTTACAACGATGACAGAACCGGATATTTTTTTGCTGTTAACGCAGGTGGATCAATTGCAGATGGAACTTTATTCAACGATAGTTGGGATGATAATTCCTGGGATGGAATTTGGGAACACAAAACTACAGTTGATAAAAATGGATGGAATGTTGAGATGAGAATTCCTTTCACTCAATTAAGATTTAAAGAATCTGATAAAATGGTTTGGGGTATTAATCTTAACCGCGATATAAAACGCAAACACGAAATGTCTTACTACGTTATGGTTCCAAAAAATCAAAGCGGTTTCGTTTCTAAATTTGCAGATCTTATCGGATTAGAAAACATAAAACTAAAACAGCGTTTTGAATTACTTCCCTACTTTGTTCAAAAGGCACAATATCTTGTTCACGATCAAAACGATCCGTTCTATAAATCAAATCAGTATAAAACTTCAATCGGTACAGATATAAAATTTAGTATTGGCAGCAACTTAAATGTTGATGCAACTTTCAATCCAGATTTTGGACAGGTGGAAGTTGATCCTGCCATAGTTAATCTTTCGGAGTTTGAAACTTTTTATAACGAGAAGAGACCGTTTTTTATTGAAGGCGGAAATATATTTTCATTCGGAAATGGCGGCGCAAATAATAATTGGGGATTTAATTTCGGAGTACCAGAGCTAACCTATTCAAGAAGAATCGGCAGAAGACCGCAAGGCAATGTGATGACTGAAGGTTTTGTAAATTATCCGAACGAAACAAGAATACTTGGTGCAGTAAAATTAACTGGCAAGATTAATGAATCCTGGTCTATTGGTGCTCTTTCAGCTTTAACCGAGAGAACATTTGCATCAATCCGAAAAGATGATGGCAGAACTGTGGAAGAACAAGTTGAGCCGCTTACATATTATGGAATTTTTAGAACGCAAAAAGAATTTAACTCTGGTAAACAAGCAATTGGAATGATATTCACTTCAGTAAACCGTGATCTTAATAGTGAAAGTCTTAAAAATCTTTTAAGCAATCAAGCTTATACTTATGGGGCAGATGGCTGGACATTTTTAGATGATGACGAAACTTATGTTTTAACAGGTTCAGTTATTGGTTCTTATACTTCCGGAACAAGAGATTATCTTACAAGATTACAAAAGCAGCCATATAGATATATGCAGCGCCCCGATAAAACATATATGCCAATTGATACAAACAGAACTTCAATCGCAGGATATTTTTCTCGTGTGATGTTAAATAAACAAAAAGGAAATTTTTATTTAAATTCTGCGATTGGAATTCTTTCCCCAGGGTTTGAGTATAATGATTTTGGCTCACAATGGATGGCGGATCGAATAAACGGACATCTTGTAACAGGTTATAGATGGTTTGAGCCGGATGATTTCTTTAGAAGAAAAGATATTTACCTTGCTTATAGTAGAACGTCTGATTTTGAAGATAACATTGGACGCAGCGGTTTCTTTCTTAGATCTGCTTTTCAATTTCTAAACTATTGGGAAATAAATATTGAGACGTCAACCAATTTTAAATCTGTTTCTAAAACTTTAACACGCGGCGGACCAAAATTAAATGTGCCGGCAAATTATTCAGTCAACTTAAGTGCATCTACAGATAACCGTTTGAATATTATCTTTTCTCCCGGCATTGGATATTGGCGTGATGAAATTGGAAATGTGGAATCGTATTTGGAATTAGGTATTGAATGGAAACCAAGTTCCCAAATTAGTTTTTCTTTTAGTCCGGAATACAATTTAAACTATTCAACATATCAATGGGTAAAAAATATTTCTGATCAGTTTGCAGCAAGCACTTATAATACCAGATATGTATTTGCGGTCCTAAAGCAAAAAACTTTTTCCGCAGATATAAGATTGAATTGGGTATTTACTCCAACACTAAGTTTGCAGTTATACATTCAGCCGCTTATCTCTGTTGGTGATTATGAAAATTTTAAAGAGTTAACTAATCCTCCAACACTCGATACAAAGTTGTATGGAAATGAAGGCACGCAAATAAGTTATAATCAAGATTCCCAGGAATACACAGTTGATCCCGATGCTGAAGGACCAGCATCTTCATTTAGTTTTAATAATCCGGATTTTAATTTTAAATCGCTGCGAGGTAATTTGGTTTTACGGTGGGAGGTTTTACCAGGTTCAGTTTTCTATTTTGCATGGACCAACAGCCGTATGAACTTTGAAAATCCAGGTGAGTTAAATTTTAAAAATGATTTTAGTAATCTAATTAATTCCGAATCAGATAATATTTTCTTAGTTAAATTTTCATATTGGATAGATATTTAATTAACCATAAAAATTTTTCTTTATCTCAATTCTATCTTATTGTCGATATTTAAATTTTTATTCAATCACAAATCCTTCAAATAATCAACACCACCTAAAGAATTTATTTGACGGATTATCCAATTTTGCCTTCCTCTTACATAGCCGCTCGGTTTTATAGCAGAATATTTTTTAGGATTCGGCAGTACAGAGGCTAATAATGCAGCTTGTGCAATTGTAAGTTTTGATGCAGACTTTTTAAAATATGCAACACTTGCGGTTCCGACTCCAAATATTTTATCGCCCATTTCTGCAATATTCATATGTACTTCTAAAATTCTTTGCTTATCCCACAACAACTCTATTAATAGTGTAAAGTATGCTTCAATTCCTTTGCGCACAAAATTTTTTCCTTCCCAAAGAAATAAATTTTTTGCAACTTGCTGAGTAATTGTACTTGCACCACGAACTCGTTTACCTCTTTTATTTTCTTTTAGTGCCTTTTCAATCTGTTTAAAATCAAATCCAAAATGATTTGGAAAATTTTGATCTTCAGCAGCTACAATTGCAATCGGCATATATTTAGAAACATCATCATAATCTACCCAATGATAATTTATTAACTCAAATTCTCCATGAAAGAACGCAGAAATTTGTCTTTGAATCATAATTGAGCTTGTAACAGGGTTTATCCACCGCATTAAGAATACAAGAAGTATTGTTGAGATGAAAAAAATAATTGCAAACTTTAAAATCCATTTAAAGATGCTAAACAATTTTTGTTTAAGTGATATTTTTTTTGAAGATGTTTTATTTGCCATTTACTGCGTAGCGCAGAATTCATTCTGCGTTTATTTTTTTACTTGGTTTTAAGTTCTCAGACTAACGGGTCTGTTGCGTAACAAAAATAAAAAGTCATTTCGACCCTGCCTTTGCCGGCAGGCAGGCGAAGGGAGAAATCTGGATCTAATATTTAAACAGATTTCTCAGTCGAATCCGCCGCGGCAGACTTCGAAATGATAATTAGTACTTCTGCAACACTTCCTAAAGTCTGAGCTATGGAAACTACGAGAGCTATGAAAATCTAATACTGTTATTTATGGAACCGGATCATAACCACTGCCGCCCCACGGATGACATCGCGAAATTCTTTTAATACCCAACCAACCGCCTTTAAACAAACCGTATTTTTTTAAAGCTTCCAAAGTGTAATGCGAGCATGTTGGAGAATATCTGCACGATGATGGAAACAGCGGCGAAATTAGCAATTGATATATCTTAATAAGCAGAATAAATGGAACTGCTAATAGTTTTAAAATTGTATGTAAAATATTTTTTTCTGTCAACTCAATCAATGATTGTGATTTGCTGATCAAATATTATCATAATTTTTATCATAAAAACGAACTAAATGACAAATAAATGACAATACTCACGATTTAACTTTGAATTTTGTTTTTTTTATCGGTTAATTTGCAAGCGTTTTTTTTAACAATATAATATTATATATGCCAAAAAATTTAGTTATAGTTGAATCCCCCGCAAAAGCAAAGACAATTGAAGGCTATCTTGGAAAAGATTTTCTTGTTACATCAAGCTACGGACACATCCGCGATCTTGAAAAGAAAAACAAGGGCGTTGATATTGAAAACGATTTTAAACCCTTCTATAAAATATCGGAAGAGAAAAAGAAAGTTGTTGCTGAATTAAAAAAACTTTCTAAAAAAGCTGAAATGATTTGGCTTGCAACTGACGAGGACCGCGAAGGTGAAGCAATATCCTGGCATCTTAAAGAAGCATTAGAACTTGATGAAGATAAAATTCAGCGAATCGTTTTTAGTGAAATTACAAAAACGGCAATTTTAAATGCGATAAAAAATCCGCGTAAAATTGATTACCACCTTGTTGATGCACAGCAGGCAAGAAGAATTTTAGATCGTTTAGTTGGATTTGAAGTCTCTGCAATTCTTTGGAGAAAAGTTAAATCAAAACTCTCTGCAGGCAGAGTTCAATCCGTTGCTGTTAGATTAATTGTTGAACGAGAACGTGAGATTGATGCATTTGTTCCGGAATCACGTTATAAAGTTGTTGCAAATTTTATTGTTGAAGATGATAAAGGTAAAAAGACAAATCTAAGAGCAGAGCTTGCTCGTTATCTTAAAAATGAAAAAGAAGCTGAAGAATTTTTAAAGCAATGTGCTGCATCAGACTTTATAGTTGATGATGTTGAAAAGAAACCTGTAAAAAAAACTCCTGCGGCTCCGTTTACAACATCAACTTTACAGCAGGAAGCTTCAAGAAAATTACGTTACTCAGTTTCACGCACAATGCTACTTGCACAAAGATTATACGAAGCAGGTAAGATAACTTATATGCGAACCGATTCAGTTAATCTTTCTGATTTTGCTATTGATGCAGCAGAGCAAACAATCAAAAATGATTTTGGAAAAGAATATTTACAAAGAAGACAGTTTAAAACTAAATCAAAAACCGCACAAGAAGCGCACGAAGCAATCCGCCCAACTGATTTTAATAAAGAATCTGTGGATGGGCCAAAAGATGAAAATGCTTTATATGAACTGATTTGGAAGCGTGCTATAGCATCCCAAATGAGTGATGCAGAAATTGAGCGCACGACAGCAAAAATAAAAATTACCGGAAGTAAGGATGTTCTAACTGCAAAAGGCGAAGTAATAAAGTTTGATGGTTTCTTAAAAGTTTATCTTGAAGATACTGATGATGAAAATAGCGAAAATGGTTTTGATGCAATTCTTCCTCCGTTAAAAGTTGGACAGCAGCTTGAAATGAAAGATGTTACGGCAACTGAACGATATACGCGCGCTTCTGCAAGATATACAGAAGCAAGCCTTGTAAAAAAACTTGAAGAACTTGGTATCGGAAGACCTTCTACCTACGCTCCAACTATCAGCACAATACAAAAACGTGAGTATGTTCACAAAGATGAAAAAATGGGAACAGAACGCGCTTACAAAGTTTTATCTTTAGACAAAAAGAAAGAAATAAAGACTGAAACTAAAACTGAAATTACAGGCGCTGATAAAGGAAAACTTTTTCCTACAGATATTGCAATGCTTGTAACAGATTTTCTAAATCAGCATTTCCCACAAATAATGGATTACCAATTCACCGCACACGTTGAGGATGAGCTTGATGAAATTGCAATGGGAAAAATGAAATACTCAAAAATGTTAAAAGATTTTTATTTTCCTTTTCACGAAAAGGTAGAGCACACCACAGAAACAAGCGAGCGCGCATCGGGTGAAAGAATTCTTGGTATTGATCCAAAAACAAATAAAACTGTTTCAGTTCGTATGGCGCGCTTTGGTCCCGTTGCACAATTAACTGATCCAAACGATCCGGAAGCAAAACCAGATTATGCCGGAATTAGAAGAGATCAAAAAATGGAGCTTCTAACTCTTGAAGAAGCATTGGAATTATTTAAATTGCCAAGAGTTGCGGGAACCTTTGAAGATAAAGAAATTGTTGCAGCCATTGGAAGATTTGGTCCATACCTAAGACACGATGGAAAATTTTATTCATTAAAAAAAGAATACGATCCGCTTACAGTTTCAGAAGCGGATGCAATAATTATAATAGAAGCAAAACGTGTGGCTGATGCAGAAAAGTTTATTAAAGTTTTTGATGAAGATCCAACTTACCAAATTCTTAACGGCAGATGGGGACCATATTTAAAAGTTGGAAAGAAAAATGTAAAGCTTCCTAAAGATCGCGAACCTGCTTCATTTACTTTTGAAGAATGTGTAGAGCTAGAAAAAAATGCCGTTGGATCTAAAGGCAAGAAAAAAGGATTTAGAAAGAAGAAAGAATAAGGTATAATTAGCCTTGTGAATTGCTTTTAATAATAATCTACCTTAATTTTGTTCAGGTTTTTTAACCACCCCTTTGGTTTCGACCAAGGGCGCAGAGTCACTTCGGTGACTCTTGCTTTTTTAAATATAACAGTTATATATGCGTACATACATTTATATCGATGGATTTAATTTTTATTACAGAGCTGTAAAAGGCACAACTTACAAATGGGTTGATTTTAAATTATTATTTCAAAAGTTACTTTCTGATCAGAATCAGATTTTAAAGATTAAATATTTTACAGCCTTAGTATCAGGGAAATACAATCCTCAAAAACCTATCAAACAAAAAACATTCATTCGTGCCTTAAAATTCTGCATCCCTGAAATTGAAGTTTATTATGGTCGTTTTTTAACTCACGAGGTTTTTGCACCATTAGCAAAACCTGAAGCAAACAAGAAAAGTGTAAAAATTATTAAGACTGAAGAAAAGGGATCCGACGTAAATATTGCGGTGCAGCTTTTAAATGATGCTTGGTTGAATAAATATGATTGTGCTGTGGTTGTATCAAATGATAGTGACCTGGCAGAAGCAATGAAATTAGTTAAGGAATTTCATCCCGCTAAAAAGTTAGTTTTAATTATGCCGGGTAAAGGTCATCCATCTAAAGAGCTAATGCAATATGCTGATTTTGTAAAACGAATTAGAGAAGGTGCTTTAAAAGACTCTCAAATGCCAAATCCAATTTCAGGCATCAATATTTATAAACCTAAAAATTGGTAACCTTTAATTTTACTGCTTATATTTTACCATATTTACAATAAAAATTATTTAAAATGATACTCTCATCAATCTTCTGGAATGTTAGCCCTGAAATAGTAAAACTTGGACCAATTACTTTGCGTTGGTACGGACTGCTATTTGCATCTGGTTTTGTGTTTGGATATTTAATTCTCACCAAAATTTACAAACTCGAAAAAAAACCTCAAGCTGATCTTGAACAGCTTTCTATTTATGTAATACTTGGAACTGTTATAGGTGCACGTTTAGGGCATTGTTTATTTTACGATCCTGTTTATTACTTATCACATCCCATAGAAATCATAAAAGTTTGGGAAGGCGGACTTGCAAGCCACGGTGCGGCAATTGGAATTCTGATAGCAATTTATCTTCTAACAAAAAAACAAAAAGATAAAACAATGTTATGGATTCTCGATCGTGTTGTAATTGTTGTAGCTCTTGCTGCAGTATTAATTCGATTGGGAAATTTATTTAATTCAGAAATTCTTGGTAAAGCAACAGATGTTCCGTGGGCATTTATTTTTGCAAGAGTTGATGATGTACCAAGACATCCAGCACAATTATACGAAGCAATCTTTTATTTGATATCTTTTATCATCCTGTACTTTATTTATTATAAAACCGATAAAAAATCCAAACAGGGTTTTCTCTTTGGATTATTTCTTGTGCTTATTTTTGGTTTTAGATTTTTTGTTGAGTTTGTTAAAATGGAACAATCTCCTTTTGAAAAAGGAATGGTGTTAGATATGGGACAACTACTAAGCATACCCTTTGTATTAGGCGGATTTTATTTTATGTATAGAAAGCAAAAAGAAATTCCAATTAAAAAAGTTAAAACAAAATAGATTGCTTCTTAAGATATTTTAAAGAATATAAAAACTATTTTTATTCCATTTCTCCAATACTCCATGCTATTGATAGACAACATACAGTTTATTTTAATATGGAAATCGACATAATAATTCTCTAATTTTACTCCTGACTAAAAAACTTAATATAATAGGAGTCTTTATGTTTGATAAGCAAGTTTATATTGATCGCAGGGCAGAGTTAAAGAAAAATTTTAAAAACGGTTTGCTATTATTTCTCGGAAATGATGAATCCGCAATGAACTATGCCGACAACACGTATAACTTCAGACAGGATAGCTCTTTTCTATACTACTTTGGACTTGACGTACCAAACATGGTTGGTATAATTGATATTGATGAAGATAAGGAAATTCTTTTCGGGTACGAATTTTCACTCGAAGATATTGTTTGGATGGGACCACAGCCGAAGCTTACAGAACTTGCTGAACAAATTGGCGTAGCGCAATCAGATTCTATAGATAAATTAAAAAAATATTTAAAATCTAAGATCACTAAAAAAGTTAAGACTAATTTTCTTCCAACTTATCGCGGCGATCAAACACTAAAGCTTGCAGATCTACTCGATGAAAATCCATACAAACTAAAAAGTAAATTCTCTAGAAAATTAATTGAAGCAGTTATTGCTCAACGTTCTATTAAAGGTGAAGAAGAAGTTGCTGAGATTGAATATGCAATGGAAATCGCATATCAAATGCACACAACTGCTATGCGGATGGCAAAACCCGGAGTTATTGAACGAGATATTGCTGGATCGATTGAGGGAATAGCGACTTCTTTGGGCGCTGGACTTTCCTTTCCTTCTATCGTTTCTAAAAACGGACAGACACTTCACAATCATTACCACGGAAATGTTTTAAAGGAAGGCGATTTACTTGTTTGTGATGCTGGTGCCGAATCACTTCTTCATTATGCAAGCGATATTACTCGCACAACTCCTGTTGGCGGAAAATTTTCTTATCAACAAAAAGAAATTTATGAAATCGTTCTTACCGCACAGAAGAATGCTATAAACATGATTAAGCCCGGTGTACTTCATTCCGATGTTCATCTAACTGCGGCTAAAATTATTGCAGCGGGTCTTTCGCAAATAGGAATTATGAAAGGTGATTTGAATGCTGCTGTTAAAGCCGGTGCACATGCTCTTTTCTTTCCACACGGACTTGGACACATGATGGGGCTTGATGTACATGATATGGAAAATCTTGGAGAAAATTTTGTAGGGTATGATTCTAAAACAAAACGCAGCGATCAGTTTGGATTAGCTTATTTGAGATTAGCAAAAGAGCTGCAGCCCGGTTTTGTTTTTACTTGTGAGCCAGGAATTTATTTTATTCCTGAATTGATTGATCAATGGAAAGCTAAACGTAAGTTTAAAAACTATATTGATTATGATAAGCTTGAAGCGTATCGCAACTTTGGCGGAATTAGAATTGAAGATGATATTTTAGTTACTCAAAACGGCTACAAAGTTCTTGGTCGTCCTATTCCAAAAGAAGTTGATGATGTTGAGGCTTGGGCTAAATCCTGATATTAGAAATCAAAGTAACACTTAATTTTATGGCTCGTGAATAGCTATGTAAGTTGTCATTTCGACCCTGCCTTTGCTGGCAGGCAGGCGAAGGGAGAAATCTGGATTTAATATTTAAACAGATTTCTCAGTCTCCCAAGGGGATGCCTATGGCAGATGACTCCTTCGAAATGACTTTTTGAATTATTTATCGCTCTCTAAAATCAAATGCTATTTCCGTTTTGCTTCAGAAAACTCGCGTCCTACCTTTAGTGCTTCTAAGTTAAGCTGAACAATCCTTTCCCCTTTTCTTTCAAAGATTTTTTTAATTCCATTCTCAAGAGATTGATAAGGAATATCTAAAAACGGAGAAGCAGCACCAAGCACTACCATATTTGATGAACGCGGTGATTTTACCTGTCGTGCCATTTCATCAGCATTTAGTGCAATTTGATGTGGAAGTTTTTCAATCTCTGCAATCAGTTCTTTCATATCGGGATAATCCGAAATATTTACAAACGGAGTTGTGTTTGTTACAAGCCATCCATTTTCTGAAAGCCACGGCAAGTAACGCAATGATTCCATTGGCTCAATAGAAATTATTATATCTGCACTGCCTTCGGGAATTAAATCACTAGCAATTTCTTTTTCAGAAATTCTGAGATGAGATTGCACAGCACCGCCGCGCTGACTCATTCCGTGAACTTCTGCTTGCTTTAAATGAAGATTATTTTCAAGTGCAGCCATTCCAACAACGGCTGCTATTGAGAGGATTCCTTGTCCTCCTACGCCGGATAAGATTATGTCTGATTTCATTGCACAACCTCTTCAACCTTAACTTTTTGTCCCTTTTTATTCTTTGCCACCAACTGAACAATACACTCTCTTCTTGGAATTACAACTGAAACACCTTGATACAACATTTCTTCTCGTAAAACTTTAACCATTTCATCGTGGAATTTTGGTAACGGAGTTAAAACTTTTACGTGTTCAGGTTTTACACCAAGTCCGATACAAATTTCTTCAAGTCTTCCTGTTGCGTGCGATGCTTGTCCGCCTGTCATTCCAGTAGTTCCGTTATCAGAAATAATAACTGTCATTGGTGTGTTTTCTACAACTGCATCAAGCAAAGCAGTCATACCGCTGTGTGTAAAAGTAGAATCGCCAATAACAGCAACAGAAGGATGAACGCCTGCATCAGCAGCGCCTTTTGCCATTGTAATTGAAGCGCCCATATCCACGCAGGAATTAATTGAATTCCACGGCGGCAATGCACCAAGTGCATAACACCCGATATCAGAAAAAACTTTTTGCTTACCAAATTCCCGCATCGTTTCATTCAAAGCATTATAAATATCACGATGACTGCAACCTGAACATAATTCCGGTGGACGATCTGCAACGATTGCCGGAACTGGCGTTCCAACTTTTACTTCTTTACCCAAAGCCTTCGCAACAATATCAGGATTCAATTCACCATCACGGGGAATTGTTCCATCCAATCTTCCTTTAATCTTGCTATTCTTTTCTAAAAATCCTTTTAACATTTCTTCAACAAGCGGATAACCTTCTTCAAGAACTAAAATTTGCTCACACTCGTTTACAATCTTTTCAACTTTTGCAAATGGAAGCGGATACTGACCAAGCTGCAAAACAGGATTAGTAAATTTTCTATCCTTATAATTTTCCATCAAATAATTAAAAGCAATTCCGCAGGCAATAATACCGAGCGATTTATTTCTTGCAGGATAATAAGTATTAAAAGCCGAGCGCTCTGCTTCTTGTTCCATAAGAGATTGCAATCCCAGCAAACCCTTATATCTTTTTCTTGCGTTGGATGGAAGCAGCACAAACTGAATCGGGTCTTCAGGATATTTTAGTTTGTTTTCGTTTTTTAAAGGACGAGTTTCAACTCCTGCACGTGAGTGTGCAAGGCGTGTTGTAATTCTAATCATTACAGGAATTTTTAATTTTTCCGATAACTCAAATGCTTCATAAGCCATATCATAAGCTTCCTGCTGATTTGCCGGTTCAAAAATCGGAATCATTGCAAACTTACCAAAGAAGCGTGAGTCCTGTTCATTTTGTGATGAGTGCATCGAAGGATCATCCGCAACGGTTACAACTAACCCGCCGTTTACACCTGTTATTGCAGAGTTAATAAAAGCATCTGCTGCAACATTTAATCCAACGTGTTTCATACAAATCATTGAGCGTTTTCCAGCGTAGCTCATTCCGAGTCCGGCTTCCATTGCAGTTTTTTCATTTGCAGACCATTGGCTGTGCAGTTTTCTTTCGATTGCAATTTTGTTGTGCTGAATGTATTCGGTTATTTCTGTGGAAGGTGTTCCGGGATAAGCATAAACGCCCGAAATTCCGCCATCAATTGCGCCCTGTGCTATCGCTTCTGCACCAAGTAATAAAAGCTTTTCCATCATTCCTCTCTTTCTATAATCAGAATGGAAATTTTTAAAATTTTATTACTCAAAAATACAAAAATGAATTTTGTTTTCTAATTAAACCTATTAGAATATTGATAGTTAAATGCATTTAAACGCGGATTAAGTGAATCTTTTTTTAACTTCAAAAAGCTGTTTCCCTTTTACCATCGGAGCGGTTTCTAAATAAATAATGACGATGCAATTTAGCTTGCAAATAAATAACAAAACGTATTAGCGAATGATATTATCATAGAAATGATTAATTTTACTCCGTGCAAAGTTTCTAAGCAAAACTTGGAATGATTTTTTATAGACTTGCAGGAAATTAGAAATGGTTATCGAAGAGTTTAAACACTTATCAAAAGTAAACGGCGTTATTAAAATTTCGGAAGTAGATGAAACTTTTGAAAAAATTTATTTGCAATGCAGAAAAAGAGAAAAACGATTATACAGCGATGATGAAATAAAACTATTTCCTTATGCGTATAAAAACAATCCACATAAAAATGAATGGGCGTTAAGAGCAAAATCTTTTTTACGATTTAAAAAATATTTAACAGGCAAAACTTCCAAATTAAATATTTTGGATTTGGGCTGTGGTAATGGATGGTTTACAGGACAGTTATCAAAAGATTTTAATCATAATTATTTTTGTGTTGATGTTAATCTTACGGAGCTTGAGCAAGCCGCACGTGTTTTTGACAAAGAGAATATCACATTTATTTATGCTGATATATTTTCAACATCACTTCCAACAAATGTATTTGATATTGTGATATTAAATTCTGCATTGCAATATTTTCCAAACATTTCTGTTTTGATGAAAGAACTTCTTTTTATCATAAAGCCTTATGGTGAAGTTCATATTTTCGATTCACCTTTTTATAGCCAGCAGAATTTAATGCAGTCTAAAAACAGAACACTTAAATACTATCACTCGCTTGGCTTTCCGGAAATGGCAAAAAATTATTTTCATCATACACTTGATGATTTAAAATATTTAAGGTACAGCTATTTATATAATCCGGATACTATGAAAAACAGATTATCTAATCTATTTTTTGAAAAAGACTCGCCGTTTCCGTGGATAGTTGTTACGAGATAAGAATTTTTTTAACACAACTGAGTAAACAAATCATAAATTTGATTTGAAAAATAATTATTGATGGCAATTGCTTACAAAATATTTAAATAGTAAAATTATTTGGGTGTTCCTTGGCGCAGGAATAATTCTTTATGCGCTTTACATTCTATTTGTTTCGCACACTTTAACTTACGATGCACATCCTACCAATAAACAAATAATTCTTTTTACTGTACAAAGAATTTTAATCGGAATACTATTTTTTATTGCAATTATTAACATCAATAAACTTCCGATAAAGGAAACCTGGATTGCGTGGATAATTTTTACAGGATTATTTGCACGATTAATTTTAATTCCGTCTTCACCAATTCTTGAAGATGATTTTTATAGATACCTTTGGGATGGTGCAGTAACTGCGAGTGAATTTAATCCTTATGTGTTTAGCCCACAGGATGTAATTGAAAAAAATCCGAATGTGCCGGATAAGATTTTAAAACTTGCAGATGAATCCGGCGAAGTGTTAAGTAAAATAAATCATCCAAAAATTAAAACTCTTTATCCAACACTTTCACAAATAATTTTTGGTTTATCATATTTCTTTTTTCCGTGGAGTTTTACCGGATGGAAATTAATAATGTTGATGGGCGATATATTTTTATTGTTTTTTTTAATCAGAATTTTGCGGGAACTAAAGCTGCCAATCTCGTATGTTGCAATTTATTGGTTAAACCCAATTGTGTTGCATGAATTTTTTAACACAGGTCATTATGATTTATTCGCTTTACTTTTTACTGCAATAGCTATTTACTATTATTTAAAAGATGAATTTGTAACATCAAGTATAATACTTGCTTTAGCGGTTGGATTTAAACTGTGGCCTATTTTAATCTTTCCAATTTTTCTGCGAAGGTTAAAAAATCAAAAATGGAAATTACTTTCAAGTGTTTTTGCCTTTTTATTTTTTGTGATAGTAATTTTTATTCCTGTTTTACGTGCGGGCTTTGATCAAAATTCCGGTTTTACAAAATACGCAGCTAACTGGATTAACAACGCTGCATTTTATTCTTTGCTAAAAGACAGCATCGAACTCTTTACTACATCATTTAAAATATATTATGTTTGTGCAGATTGTGTTTCACGCTGGATAACAGGCGGAATAATTTTTATTGTACTTTTATTTTTAATAAGGAAACCTGCTTCTGATAATTTAAATCTTATGGATAAGATTTTATTGATTGTTGCTGTTATGTTTTTAATAAGTCCGACACAATTTCCATGGTATTTAACATGGATGATTTTGCCGCTTGTTTTCAGTCCAAGATTTTCTTTATTGATGTACACATTTTTGATTCCACTTTATTATTTGAATCCTTTGGGTGGATATTTTATTTACATACAACATATTCCAGTAATTCTTTTATTCTTGTATGAATTAAAAAAAGGTGCAGGATTTGGATTTTTTAATATGAGTGAGGAACATTACGTTAGTAATAATAAAAAGAATGGTTTATGAAGTTTTTAATTTTAATATTTTTTATAACAACCGGACTATTATTACTTAATAACTGTGATAGCACCGACCCCAAACTTGAACCAGACCTTAAACTTGAACTTCTCGACGTAAGCTGCACCGAAGCCTGGTTGCAACTAACAACAAACAACATACAACTGCCGGCAACTGTAAATCTTTTAAAAAATAATTCTGTAACTCAGACTTTCAGTCTGAGCACTCAAGACTCACTACTCTACATCGATTCCTTACTCCCAAACCAAACATATAAAATCCAGGTAGCAATTCAGCAATCCAACAATACAAGCAATGAACTTAGCGTAACAACAATGGACACTACCAGCCACAACTTCACCTGGCAAACATTTGAGTTTGGGCAGCATAGCAGTAGCATTCTCTACGATGTTGCAATAATAGATGAAAACGATATTTGGGCTGTTGGTGAGATTTATATGAATGATTCTCTTGGTAATCCTGATCCAATTGCTTTCAATGCTGTTCATTGGAATGGACAAAGTTGGGAGCTAAAAAGAATCCCAATTTTATTAAGTGGATCTCCTTTTTATCCGATTATTAAATCCATTTTTGCGTTCAATGAGAACGATATTTGGTTTGAAGCAGGCATTCACTGGGACGGATTAATTTTTAAACAAATTCAATTTAATCTCCAATGGTCCGGAAATGTGAACAAACTTTTGGGCAGTAGCAGTAATGATTTATATGCAGTTGGGAATAATGGAAATATTGCGCACTACAATGGCAGTAGTTGGACTAAGATAATGAGCGGAACAACATTTAATTTAACTTCAATTAGTGGAAATAATGATGAAGTTTATTTTTCTGGTGTTAATTCATTTACAAACGAAGGCATTTTGTTTAAATATAAATCTAGTTCGATATCTGTTCTAGCAAATGGAAAAATAATTGGGGCTGATGAAGTATTTAAGCCCTTCTTATATGGTGAATTTCAATCTATATGTTTAACAGGCAACACTCTGTTTTTAGGCGGTAACTTCTTGTATCAATTCAAATTTAATCGTTGGGATTATGTAAAGTCATTACCAGGAAATTTTGTGAATGGAAATCCCAGTGGATCTATAAGAGGGTTTATATATTCAATCAATGCAAATTATGGAAATGACATAATAATTTCAGGAGATAGGAATACCCTGCTCCATTTTAATGGAAATGATTGGATTCAGTTGGGAGAACCATATAATACTGGAAGTAACATAAGTCATAGAAGTACAAAAATCTTGAATCATATTATTGTTACAGTTGGTTACAAAGGAAATAAAGCACTAATAATGAAGTTAGTAAGATAAAAACTCTGGTGCGGGCGGCA
>JBDTRQ010000253.1:0-2197 GCA_039931535.1 Ignavibacteriota bacterium | reverse complement strand
TTACGAAGCAAATTTTGATGCTTCCAAACTATCAAGTGGTATCTATTTCTATACACTTTCAGCCAAAAACTTTACATCTACAAAGAAGATGATATTGTTGAAGTAATTATGGTTCTTTAATTATTAAAAGCGGGTGGCTTGCTGTAAAATTATTTTATAGCCCATCCGCTTTTTTATGTTACGATTAAATCACTGAGATGAAAAGATCAAATCTCTAAAAATTATTTTAGTGGAGAAGCGATGAAAAATTCGATTACAAAATTTTTGTTTTTGTTCATACTGTCACTTTCTTTGGTTCCAATGCTTTTTGCACAAACCGGAGTTGGTAAGCTGAGCGGTAAAATAGTTGATGCCGCTACAGGTGAACCTTTAATAGGTGCAAACATAATATTGCTTGGTACATCAACTGGTGCCGCAACTGATATTGATGGAAATTATTTTATCCTTAACATCACACCTGGAACCTACGAAGTTAAAGCTAGCTATGTTGGATATGCTTCAAAGACTATCGAAAATATTCGTGTTGTTGCCGGTATTACTTATGATCTTAATATTAAAATGACGACTGACTTTACTCTTGATGAAATTGTTGTTGTTGATAGAAAGTTTTTTGAAGAGAATGCAACAAATACAGTTAAAGTTATAGATTCAGATCAGATATCAAGGTTACCTGTACGTGGTGTTACAAATATTGCCTCGCTTCAATCCGGTGTAGTTATTCAGGAAGGAAGCGGCGGACAATCAGGTAATGCTACAATCAACGTTAGAGGCGGTCGTGGCAGTGAAGTGCTTTACATAATAGATGGTGTTCCGCAGAACAATTTATACAGTAGAACTTCGGCTGCTTCAGTAAGTAACGTTGCTATCGAGCAGATTTCCTTTCAGGTTGGCGGATATGAAGCTAAATACGGACAGGCTCAATCCGGTATTATAAACGTTACTACAAAATCCGGTCAGCCAACATATACAATACTTACAGATATTGTTTCATCATCTTTTACAGATGATTATGGTTATAATCTATATGCCGGAACGATAAGTGGTCCAATTATACCAGGTTATCCTAATCATACAATATTTTTATCAGCAGAAAGAGGCTGGTATAAAGATTCTAATCCTTCTGCAATAGATATTTCATTTCCTTCAATTGATAAAACTTATACGGGATATCAAAATAATCCAGCAAGTGCTTGGAGGCTTTCTGGAAAAACAAATCACCGAATGGGAGATTTTTCTGTTAACCTAAGCGGATTGTATAATGATAGAACAGCGAAAGCTATAAGTTATTTGTATCAAAAAAATAATTCCAGATTCAATCAAGAATTTTATGAAAGAAACGTTTCTTTAAATGCAAGGCTTTCTCAAACATTAAGCAATACAACATTTTGGAATATTAACTTGGGCTACAAATCATATGATTATAAAAGATATAATCCGTTCCTGAAGGATAATCTTGCAATGTATGGTAATGCAGACTATTGGGAAAAGAATTTTGGTATTTATTTAGCTGGTGATGGATTAGCTCCCGCTAAATTAGGCGAAGATGGTTTACCTGTCTTAAATTCTCAGGGCAGTCGAATCCAAATGCCTAGAGATGAAAACGGTGTATTTGTATCTTATGGTTATGGTGATGGTGGTCTTTATCAAAAAAGACAAGATAATGCTTTCTTTATAGATTTTGATATCACATCACAGATTGATAATCACTTACTTGAATTTGGAACAGGTTTTTCTCAGCATACAGTAAGAGGTTATGGTGTTTACCCAGGCGGCTATGCACAACAGCCAAATACTCTATCGGAAACTGAAAAATATGAAGCATTACAACCATTCGTTTATGGTTATGATGTAACTGGACAAAACACAACTGCAACAGATAATCCAAATCAGTTCTTAAGACCTTACAAACCGGATATTGGTTATGCTTATTTGCAGGATAGGTTTGAATTAAAAGATATAGTATTAAACGTTGGTTTAAGATTAGATTATTATAATTTAAAGTCTTATGTACTTAAGGATCCAGCCCTTCCATACGCTGGTGGTACAAATTCAAATGATTTTGATCCTGGTGATTTTCAAATAAGAGATGCAGAGGTAGAGCTATCACCAAGAATTGGTATTGGTTTTCCCGTTACATCTGGTACAGTATTCCATGCTCAATACGGAAGATTTATACAATTGCCTGAATTAAATGATG
>JBDTRQ010000252.1:0-2198 GCA_039931535.1 Ignavibacteriota bacterium | reverse complement strand
AATTATAGATTAACTTTAAACATACAAAATCTCAAACCTGTTCTTAAAAATTGATGTTTGTTTACAGTCAGTAAAACTAAAACAGAAGCCTAAAATGAATTACGAAATAAAGCTCTCTGATTCTGGTAAATATATTATTGTAACTGTTAACTCGGATATGACAAGAGCATTAGCTGAACAAGTTGGGTTAGAAGCAACGCATCTTGCCAGAAAAAAAAATATCAATCTCTTTTTATATGATTTACGAAACTCAACCAATCGTGAATCTGTAAACTCAAACTACATTTTTGCCAAGCAGGATGTTAACCGCATAGAACCCGATTACTCAAATAAAATTGCAATGCTTACCAGTCCAAACGATAAATCGCATAATTTTGTAGAAACAGTGCTAAGAAATGCAGGGCATAATGTTTTAATTTTTAGGGATAAAGAAAAAGCGCTTGAGTGGCTGTTAGAAGAAACGGGAATACTTTAGCACTAACAATAAATGTCTAAACGCAATCGCCCAAAAATTATCGTGTTGTGATTTTACTTTTCACCTATTAGTTTTCACTATATAAAATATCATCAAAGGGTTCCCGATGAAAACTCTAACTTCTTTTCTTATTATTCTATCAATCTTTGCTTCGGCAAACGCACAAGAAACAAAATCAAAAAAAATTGTTTTGCTTCCGCTTATCTCAAGTGGAATTGAATATAACTCTGTTAAAACTGCGGAATCAATTCTAAGAATGGAATTGAGTAATAAAGAAAATTTAATAGTTGTTTCAGAAAAGAATACTCTTGCCGCACTTGGTAACGATGATTGTGAGGACGAAGATTGTGCAAAGTTGATAGGAGAGCAGCTAAGCGCTGATGAAGTTTTGATTTGTAAACTTAACCCCCTTGGAGAAAAATTAATCGTACAATATCAGTTGGTTGAAACATCAACCGGAAAAAATATTTTATCAGAGCAGGCAACAGCAGTGGATGTTGAAGATCTTGATGCCGTTATGAAACGCATTGCAATTAGCGTTGCAAACCAAACACCATTTAATACAAATCAGGAAGTTGGAAATATTGTTAAGCAGGAATCAATAGAATCCTTACGCCAAAAAGCCCGCTATAATTTTGGTATTGGGTTTGGCTATCTGTTTCCATCGGATGGGTATGATAATGATACCAAAAAATCATTTACAATTAATGCAAACCTTGATTATGAAATAAATGATATTGCTGCAGGGTTAATGGCAGGTGTCAGAAAAGGTTTTGCAATAAATCTTTATGGCAATTACTTGTTTTCTAGAACTGATGTTTGCCCATATCTCGGTGGTTCGTTAGGTTTTCACTGGGTTGCACATGAAAATTGGTTATTTGGAAATAATAATAAGGAAGGTGATGGAATTGAACTTGGATTAAAAGGCGGAGTAAGGCTTTTTCACACTTATAATTTTCAAATGTTTATTCAATGCGAATACATAATGACATTTAACGATTATAATGATAAAGCTTTTGTATTTACTATAGGAATTTTATGATAAAACACATTGTATTTTGGCGTTTGAATGAAAGCGCTTATGGAAATGATAAACAAACCAATGCACAAGTCTTAAAAGAAAAACTTCTTACAATGCAAGGCAAAGTTGATGGTTTGCTAAAAGTGGAAGTTGGATTTGATTTCAGTAAAGAAAAAGATTCCTGCGATGTTACGTTGTATTCTGAATTTAAAACCAAAGAAGCATTGCATCAATATCAGATTCATCCTGATCACCAAGAAATAAAAAAATGGCTCGGTGAAGTTCGATATGAACGTAGAGTTGTGGATTTTGAAATCTAAATTCCAATCGATAAATACTAAAGAAAACACGCACTGATATGAAAAACCTAAAACTTAACATTAGATTTCTTATAATTTTTATTTTACTAACAACTTTTTACACCGCAGAAATTTATAGCCAAAACAATGATGATAATAAAAAAGGAACGAGAACAATTTATCTTGTCCGTCATGGTTATTACGATGAAGCCGATACGAGAGATGAAGATGTAGGAAAAGAATTAACGCCGCTCGGAATTGCACAAGCAAGATTAGTAGCTTCAAGATTGAAAGGCATGCCGATTGAATTTTCTTCACTAACAAGCAGCACGATGACACGCGCAAGACAAACTGCAATGATAATAAATGAAAGTTTTCCTGAACTTACACTAAACCAATCTCC
>JBDTRQ010000251.1:0-2123 GCA_039931535.1 Ignavibacteriota bacterium | reverse complement strand
GAATTTTAATTTTGCTTAAATATTCCGTTGTATCGTTTCTTCCAATCATTGCAAGTAATGAGCCTTTAACACCGATAGGACTGAACGTTGATGATTTAGCAATTCGTTTTTCAAAATCATCTTTGTGATTTTGTTTGTAAAAATCTCCGTAACAAATTGTAATAAAATCTTTCGTAAACGGAGCTAAACCTTCATCATTAATTCTTTTAATTGCAGCGGCACGTTTTTGTTTGCCTTCGTTGTTATCAGCATCTGGCCTTGTATCGCATAAAATTACTGCTGAAAATTTTTCCTGCATTGTTTCCAACGCGCGCAATCCAATATATCCACCCATCGAAAGACCGCACAAAATCGGTTTATCCAATTTCAGTTTTGTTATTATCGTTTCAAGATCATCAACAAAGCTTTCCATTGTAAATTGTCCGTCGCCAACGGGTGATTCACCAAGACCACGAATATCATACGCAACACAAAAATACTTTTCACTTAATTCATCTATTTGTGCTTTCCACATTGTGTGATCGTAAGGAAAACCGTGCACAAATATTATTGATTTGTTTTTACTGTTGCCTTCAAGAAAAACGGATAAATTATTTATTGTTTCTTTCATTGTTTCTCCGAGTTAAATCATTTATAATTTTAAGTGAAATTTAAAACATTAAACCTTATTATTCACCTAAATAAATAATTAATTGTCTAATTTTTAAAATTTTAGTGCCTTCGTGTTTTGGTGGCGAAAAATCCTTGCCACAAAATCACAAAGACACAAAAGACCACTAAATATGAAAATAGCATTTGTAACAACAGAGTGCGTTCCATACGCAAAAACAGGCGGCTTAGCTGATGTTGCTGGTTCGCTTCCAAAAGAATTAGAAAAACTTGGATGCGAGGTAAAAATATTTTTGCCAAAGTATCGTTCCATTGATGAATCAAAACACGGCTTGAGATATAATTGGAAACTTGGAGAAATGACAATCCGCGTAAACGGCGTTGATCGAACCGTTCATCTTCATCAGGCAAAACTTCCGGGCTCAAATGTAGAGGTAAATTTTATTGATTGTACGCATTATTTTTACCGCGATGCAATCTACACAAACGATATGGATGAGGATGAAAGATTTATTCTCTTCAGCAAAGGCGTTATAGAAACAATACAGCGATTTGGCTGGGCGCCGGATATAATCCAATGCAACGATTGGCAAACAGGATTGATTCCTCTTTTTATAAAAGATAATTACAGCTGGGATAGAATGTTTGATAAAACCGCAACGGTTTTTACAATACATAATATTGGTTACCAGGGCAGATTTTCAAAGTCTGCATTGCTTGCAGCAGAGATTCGTGGCGATTTATACTATCCAAACGGGCCTGTTGAGTTTGAGGATTCTGTTTCGTTTATGAAAACGGGAATTGTTTTTTCTGATATTATAAATACTGTAAGCAATAAATACTCCCACGAAATTTTAACCGAAGAATACGGCGCCGGATTGCACAACATTCTTAAATCACGCAAGCAGGATGTTTACGGCATTTTAAACGGCGCTGATTATGATGAGTGGGATCCGGAAACAGATAAATTTTTACCGTACAAATTTTCTATAAAAGATTTATCAGGGAAAACAAAAAATAAAAAGTTCCTATTGGATCATTTTAATCTTCCGTTTGATGAAAACAGACCGCTGATTGGTGTTGTATCAAGATTAGTAATGCAGAAAGGGTTTGATATTTTTTCCGGTGCAATTAACGCCTTAATGAATCTTGATGCACAGATTATAATTTTAGGAAGCGGCGAAGATAAATACGAAACGTTTTTCCGCGGGCTGCCGCAGTACTTTCCCGGAAAGATTGGAACTTACATTGGCTACAACAACGAGCTTTCTCATCTTATTGAAGCCGCGGCTGATATATTTTTAATGCCATCGCGGTATGAGCCTTGTGGACTGAATCAAATCTATAGTTTAAAATATGGAGCAGTTCCCGTTGTTAGAAAAACGGGCGGACTTGCAGACACAGTTAAAGATTGGGATGAAGAAAATTATTATGGATTTGATCACGGAACCGGCTTTTCCTTTAATGATTACACAAGTTTTGCGCTTTCATCTTCTGTTGAGCGAGCTGTAGCT
>JBDTRQ010000250.1:0-16641 GCA_039931535.1 Ignavibacteriota bacterium | reverse complement strand
GCTTTCCGGAACTGGGTTCGATCGTGCAGCGGGCAGATGGAAATAAAGGCTATCATAAGTATTCTGACTTGTATTTGTAAGCTCATACTTAAAGAAGAGAATGTTTTTAGCAAAGTTAGTTCCAAATGCATATCCAGTTTGTGCAACCTGAAGACCTAAAATCTGCACAGTATTATTGCTGTCATTAAAAACGCAATAGCTGTCTTGATCGGATAGAATAATGTTATTGCCATTTGCATCTTTTACGGGCCAGCCGCGCTGTAAATTCCACGAGTTTGGATCATCACTCATTGCAACTCTTGCAGTATCACTATTGTGATAACCGAATGCTGCTTCCCATTCTTCGTTTGTTGTAAAACGACCTTGAATAACATTACCGGGAATTCCAACATATTGATTTATACGGTATATATAATTTTTTCCGCTGTTGATTGGAAACTCACCCGATGGACCTTGTGATATATTTCTTGGATAAAGTTTACCACGATTTTCAAAAAATAATCCAATATTACTTGCATTGTGTATGCCTGCAGCACGATCCTGAATTCTTAATGTTTTTTGAAGCGGATCTTTTTCCGGCACATCTTTATCATATTGTGAAAAACTTGTTGATGTAAAAATCAACAGAATAATTAAAGAATGTATGTATAAAACTCTTCTCATTTTTCTACCTTACGATGGAATGATTAATTAAATCTAATTGTAAATCCTAAGCGAATGGAACGCGGTGGACCATAGTTTGATGGATCCAGCATATATTCTTTGGAATATCCGCCGACCGTTGTAAAATCCGGATCGCCTGTATCACCATAAACGTATAAAACATTTCTATGATCTGTTAAGTTTAAAATTTCTGCAAACAATCTTAATCTTAATTTCCCATCAAACTTAAATTCTTTTCCAATCATCAAATCAATATTATACAAACCCGGCATTCTTAAAGAATTTTTCTCAACAAATCCAATGTCCCTTCCCGATGGCGTATATGGAGTACCTGAACTTGCTTTAAGTATCATACTAATATCCATATTCTCAAAAATCGGTGAACCAAAAATCATTGGACCATCTTCTTCCGGAATTGTATAAGTGCCGCTTGCATTAAAAACATGTGGGCGATCAAAATCTAAAAAGTACAATTGAGTTGATTCCTGTGTACCAGGATATTGTTCTGTTTCCGATGATGCACTTCCTTTTGCAACAGAATAAGTGTATGTAAGTCCGCCTGAAAAATATTTATTCGGTCTAACATCCAAGGTAACTTCAAAACCTTTTATGTTTGCGTAATCTTCATTAACATAAAGCGTATATCCTGTATAGCGCCCTTCCACAAACGGAAAATAGTAACGAGTTCCAATCAAGCCTGTGATATCGCGGTAATATGCTGTAACATTTAGTGCAACGTTATCGGAAAATTGATGAGAGATACCAACTTCATAAGAAATAGTTCTTTGTGCATCAAGGTTTGGCTGTCCGAAAAGTGGTTCTCTTACATTTAGATCGTAAGTGTTATTTTCAAACAAGTATTGAAAATCCGGGTTTTGAAAAAAGTGTCCGTAAGAAAAATGAAGTTTAGTTCTATCGGATATTGGATGTGCTATTCCAAATCGTGGAGAGAATTGTGATCTGGATTTTACTTTAACCATCGAGTTTGGATCAAGTGGATTACTTCTAAACTCAACATTAGAATTTAGATAATCATAACGCAAACCAATATTAATAACCAGATATTCTAACTCAATTTTATCCTGTACGTAACCAGCGGCTTCAAACGGTTGTGTGCTATAATCATCTATATACGGAAAGTTTCTTTTGGGATCATAAATATCATACAATTTTAACCAGTGTTTTTTGTATGATAATCCAAACTTAACTTCATTCATTGCTCCGATTTGCCAAACCGCATCTGATTTTAAATCAACAGTTGCAGTTCGGCTGTCTATTAATTCCGGTGGATCAGACAAGCTGTAAAATTCAAACCCTGTTCCGATGTTTGAAAAGTATTGATCCTCTGTTGAAGACAAATACTGTGAGGTATCTTTATCAATTCCAGAATAATATCCTTGGTTAAAGTATGATGCTTTTACATCGTAGAAAAAATTATTCTCGATTGTATGTGTAAAATTTAAAGAACTTTGCCAGCTATCTGTACGATGTCTGTAATATTGTTCAGGAATGTATTTATATGAGTGGCTATAATTTTGCCGCTTGCCCAAGCTTCCTCTGTTTGAAAATGAAACTTTTACAAATGGAATTACTGTAGTTGTTATCTTACTGAAAAATGATTTTGTATTATCATAACCAAATGGAAGATAACTGCCGCGTTTATCAAGTTCACCCGAAATGAAAAAATTATATTCCGGCGATAAAATTGGACCGCTGATACTTCCGTTAATTCTGTTTTCATGTAATGACGAATAACGATCAACACCAAACTCGCTTGTACGAGCTTCAAGTTTACCGGAAAATTTATCAGCGCCGTCTCTTGTAACGATATTTACCACACCGCTTAATGCGTTTCCATATTCTGCATTAAAAGTTCCGCTTAACAAACTCATTTCCTGAATCGCATCATTACTAATATCGGTTGCAAGCCCGCCAAGTAAAGGATCAACAACAATAGTTCCGTCAATCATATAAGCAACTTCATTTGATCTTCCGCCTCTGATATGAAGATTTGAACCGCTGCCTGTAACTCCAGCTTGCAAAGAAAGCAGTTCAGTAAAAGTTGAAACAGGCAAGGCATCAATTTCTTCACGAGTAATTACTGATATACTACTTGTTACATCTCTTTGAATAAGTGGAGTGCGGGCGGTTACAACAATTTCATCAACTTGATAAGCTTGCGAATTTAATTCTACATTCAGTAAAGTTGTTTGGTCAACAGTGATAGATACATCCTGCATCAAAGTAGTTTCATATCCAATAAAACTAAACTTAATATTATATCTGCCGGGCGGAATGTTAAGAATTACAAACTCGCCATTTAAATTTGTTGCAGCTCCAAAGTTTGTTCCTTCGATAATTATGTTAGCGCCGACTAATGGCGCGCCGGTTTGTTTATCTTTGATTGTTCCAGACAACTTTCCGGTGGTTCCGGCATAGATAAAAAATGGTAAGAACAGAAGTAAAAATAATTTTTTCATAATCAACTCTCGTTTATAACTTGATTCTGGTTAATCATAATTTCCCCTGATTCTTTAAGGATTTTTTTAGCTCTCTGCTTATCTTTAATTGCACAAGCAGTTGCAATTGCATTTATCAAAACAGAAATAGCTGCAAAGGAATTTGTGTATAACATATTTTCACTTTTAACAATAAGGTTTGCTTTTGTAAAAAATGTTGCTGGCGATGCATGTTTATTTGTAATTGATATAACATCAATTTTTCTTTGATAAGCAAACTCAGCTGCTTCAATTGTTTCTTTTGAGTATGGCGGAAATGAAAAAACAATCAGCAAATCTTTTGGATTTAGAAAAAGTATATGCTCGTTAAACAGCGTATGAGAATGCTGCAACACCGATGAACTTATTCCAACCTGAGTTAATTGATACGCCAAAATTTCAGCCAGCAAAAATGATATTCCCAATCCCGCTGTAAACACACGCTCTGATTTAGAGATACGATCAATCACATAATTAAAAGTGCTTCGTTCGACAAGGTTAAGAGTTTCATTAATGTTTTTTATATCCAGGTTTGCAACCTCAGTTAACAAATCCTCTTCAACTCTGCGCTTTTCAAAAAGAGGAAAAATTTGTTTACTCTTTAATTCTTTTTGAAGTGATCCTGTTATTGCATCGCGTAACTCGCTAAAGCCTTTAAATCCTGCACGCTGAGAAAATCTTACAATTGATGCAACACTTGCACCTGTAGCAACTGATAAATCCTGAACATTTACAAAAGGAATTTTATCAAGGTTATTGATAAAGTAATCAGCAATTTTTTTTTGATTCTTTGGTAACGAGTTGTACTTACTCGTAATTTTTTCTTTTATTTCTTTGTAACGATCCATAATAATAAAGGCTCACATTCAACTGTGAGCCCTTTTTAAAATTATTTTATTAATGTCATTTTTTTAGAAATCACACCTGCATCTGTTCGTAAGGAATAAATATAAATTCCTGATGTAAGTTTGGATGCATCAAAATTATAAGCGTGAGTTCCTGCTTCGAGCGATTCATTAACAAGCTCTGTTACTTGTTGGCCAAGTGTATTAAAAATTTTTAAAACAACATTCGATCTTTCCGGCAATCCAAAAGATATTTTTGTAGATGGATTGAATGGATTTGGATAATTTTGATCGAGTGTAAAGTTTAATGGAATATTATTTAAATCAGATTCTACCGAAACTATTTGGTTATACTTTTGTTGAGCAAGCTGCATGTTAGTCAACATCTCTGTACCGTTTGCACCAACTGCGACTGCAAAGTAAACAGTTTTGCTTTCCGACGGTTGCAATGTTGAAGGAGTTCCACCTAAAATACCAACACCACCATCTGCATTGGTTAGTAAGGTATCGGTATCAAAAGTTCCCTCATACATCCAAGAATAATAGTTAGGATCAGAACCTTGATAATCTGTATACCACATAAAAACTTGGGCTGATGTAGTTTGTTCAGATAATAATTTTATTCCAATATGATGAATATCAAATTGCGTTAAAACATGATTAACTGCATCATAAAATATTTTATCATCTTCCCAAGTAAAATCAACATATTGAACTACATCCAATCCTGCTAAAATCGGCAGTTGTGTTGCTTCTTGATTCGTTACAACACATTTAACAATACAGTAAGATTGATCATTCCAACCATAGACATTTTGTTCAAGTAAAAAATTGGGTGGTAATCCTGAAAAAGCATTATCATATGTTCCAGAAATTTCGTTATCACTGATAGTCGGGCTAGTTACAAGAGCAGTTGGAACATTAACTTCTAAATCTTTCCAATAATCAAGTACCTGATCGGTATTTCCAGCTGCAAGTAACGAGATTCGGTTTATATGTTGAAGGGTATCAACACCTTCAGTTGTAAATATTCTTATCTCACCATACTGCCCTACCCTAACATTTATTTTTCCCGTTCCAAAAGTAACTTGCGCTTCGGCTACACTGCTGCAAAAAACCAGCATTAAAACACTTGAGAGAATTATATGTAAATAATTTTTCATGACTCACCTCTTATAAATTAATTGAACATTTTATTAATTAAAAAATCACTGCCAATTAAACAGGTTTGGCGGAATTAACAATAGCAATCCTAAAAGCATTAAAATTATTTGTAATGGAATAACCCACTTTGCCCATTTTTCCCACGGAACTTTTGCCATTGAAAGTGCGCCCATAGTAACAGCAGAAGTTGGAATAATAATATTTGTATACTCGCCAAACTGAAAAGCTAAAATCGCAGTTTGTCGTGATACTCCAGCAAGATCTGCAAGCGGTGCCATTATCGGCATTGTAAGCGCTGCCTGTCCGCTGCCCGAATGAACAAAGAAATTTATTACTGCCTGCACCAAAAACATTTTTTGTGACGCAAAAATTGGCGATGATGATTGAATAAACGGTGCAAGTCCGTAAAGCATAGTATCAATAATATGTCCATCTCTCGAAATAACCAATGTTGCTCTTGCAAGTGCAACAATTAAGGCAGTTCCCACCAAGTCTTTAGCGCCATCAATAAAACCTTTTATTAGTTCATCACTCTTCAATCCACCAATAATTCCTGCAGCAATCCCCATAATAAAAAACGCTGCTGAAATTTCTTCAATGTACCAGCCTAATGAAATTACTCCAACTACAATCATCACCAAAGAAAGTGCAAATGTCAGAAGCACTAATTTGTGTCTTACTGTAAATTGATTTTCATTATTGTAAACAGCTTCAAAATGTTCATTCTTTCTTCGCTCATTATCGGGATCGTACATTGGACTGATTTCCGGTTTGCGCGAAAGTTTTTTAACGTAATAAAGTAAAAAAGCAATTGCAACAAATGTAGAAATCAACCAGCAAATTATACGATAACCGATTCCTGAAAATAATGGAACATCTGCAATCCCCTGTGCTATCCCTACGTTAAATGGATTTAAATATGCACTTGCAAAACCAACGTGCGCACCAACAAGCGGAATTGCTACTCCAATTATTGAATCGTAACCAAGTGCCAGACAAATTGGAACAATTATTAATACAAACGGAATTATTTCTTCGTTCATTCCAAATGTTGCGCCGCCCAATGAAAACATAAACATTAAAACCGGTATAAACATTTTCTGCAAAAACGATGATGAACGATGAGTTCTTGCCAATTTGTTGATAAGTGAATTTATCGCATCAGTTTTTGCAAGTACATTAAACGCACCGCCAACTATTAAGATAAATCCAATTATTAATGCAGCTTCAACAAATCCTTTTAACGGTGCAATGAATAAATCAAAGAAACCTTGCGGATTGCTATTAACATATTTAAATGAGTTTTGTACGACAACTTCTCTTCCGTTTACAACTGCACGTTCATATTCACCGCCGGGAATTATCCAAGTCATTCCCGCAATCAAAACAAGCAGAGAAAAAATTAATAAGTAAGTGTTTGGTACACGAAACTTAAATTTCTTTTTTGCCTCTGTCATTCAATTACTTTTTTAGTTTTCATATCAAACTTATCACCGCTTATTAAAACTTGTAACTTCATGTTGCTTATTCCGAGATTGCCTTTTAAATCCTCTCTAATATTAGTTGCATTTGTTGCATCATAAACTAAAACTTGATTTTTACCAAAAACATCAAAAGTATCGTTTGGATAAACAATAATTGCAGTTGATTCATCAATTGCAATTCCTAAAAGATTTGGATGTTCAATCACAGCGGAAATTGTTCTGTTGTGCCTTTTGCGTTTTAAAAAATGCTGATCAATAATTGCATTTTTAATAAATCCGAATCCCCTTTTTGTTTCGATGTTATTTTTTTCAATTGTAATAAATGCATCGTTTGAATCTGAATTAACTAATTCATTTCCGGTAATCATCACTTCGCTCATAATTGCCGCGCCTGCACTTGATCCGCTCACAACTCCGCCGTTATTATAAATATCAAAAACTTTTGCAAGCAATTTTGTATCAAGCATATCTCTTGCAAGATCGCTTTGATCGCCGCCAGTGAAGAAAACTGCATTTGCCCATTCCATTTTTTTTAGATTAGCTTCGTCATCCGCAGTTTCTCTTGTAAATAAAATGTAATCTGCTTTTGCTCCTAATTCGCTAAATGTTTTTTGTTCTATTTCACTATTTAGCTTTGGTTCCGATCCTGCATTTGGAATAATTATTATTCTCGCATCAGATTCGCCTGCAAGTTCAACAAACTTTTTTTCTATTTCATGAGTTTGCTTCCCGCCAACAATAACAAGTTTGCCTTTTGTTTGTGTAAAACTTTGTTGACTACAAACTAAAAGTGAAACAAGTAAGACTAAAAATATTTTTTTCATTTTAATTAATCCTTCTTTACAAGTGCAAGTGCTATTTCTGTTGATTTGATTAAGTCTTCGATAAAAATAAATTCCTCATTTGAGTGCGGATTTTGAGCGCCGATGCCAAGGTTTATGGATTCTATTCCACGTCCGTTTAGTGAGTTTGCATCGCTGCCGCCGAGTGAAATTGCTGGTGTTGGTTCTAATCCAACTTTACTAATCGCCTTAACAGTTTCTTTATAAACAAAAGAATCTGCTGGTATGGTGTAAGGAACAAAATCCCAGAAATAATTTATTTCTACCTTTGAACCAATTTTATCAGCTTCAGTTTTAAAAATATTAACTAATAAATTAAAGTTGTCTTCAGCCTTTTTTAGATTGAATGATCTTACTTCGCCTTCCAGTTCAGTTAATTCTGGAATAACATTTACAGCAGAACCGCTTTTTAACAGACCAATATTCATCGTTGTTTCTTCATCAATTCTACCAAGCGGCAATTGGCTAATAGCTTTTGCAGCAACTTGCATTGAGTTGATTCCTTTTTCCGGTGCGATCCCTGAATGTGAAGCTTTGCCAATAATTTTTATCGTTAATCCTATTGCACCGCAAGCGGAATAAATAAAATTACCAGGGCGATAACCTGAATCAAATATAAATCCATTTTTTATTTCTCCGTTTATTCCAAGGTTTTTTGAACCAAACAGTGTTGTTTCTTCGCAGGTTGTAAATGCTATGGTAAAATCTTTCACCGGAATTTTTTCTTGTGCTATCTTTTCCAAAGTATAAAGTAAAATCGCAACACCAGCGCGATTATCAACACCAAGCACAGTATCGCCTGACGAGATAATTTTATCTTCCATGATTATTGGTCTAACATTTTCAGTCGGACGTGCAGTATCCATGTGTGAAAGCAAAACAAAATTTCCGCCACTTCCAATCTTGCAGATTAAATTGCCTGTATTACTTTTTGTAAATTCTTTTGAATTGTCTTCCGTAACAGAATAATTGTTTCTTGTTAAAAAGGATTTGATATAATCGGCGATAGGTTTTTCATTGCCGGATAGTGCGTTTATTCTTGCAACTTCTAAGAAAAGATTTACTAATCTTTGATCATTCATCTGTAACTCTAATTACAAATTAATAATTATGTGTAATAACTGTTACAGAGTTACTAAAAATATTTTCTTAAGTCAAGAAGAAATCAAAAAAAATAATTAAAAAATTAATCGTCTTCCGAGTAAGTTTCTAAATCACCTTTTTTGATGTAGCCATCCTTAATCAAACTTTCGCTGGATTTATAAAGCACAATTGTAAGCTCATCAGATTGAAAGAAACCTGTGGATTCAATTTTAATTCCATTAAGCTCTTTGCTCACTTTAACTTTTGCAATGAGCTTGTCATCAGCAATTAATGATTTTTCAAATTTTGCTTTTTTACCCTGCAAATTTGATAAAGAGTAGTACACACCTTTCTTTGCATTAACGAGCGCTGATTCAATATCGCTTTCAATCTTTGATTGTGAAAAAATATTTTGAGTTAATAAAAATATTGGAAGCAGTAACAGATAAAATCGCATAAAGCTCTCTCACTATTTAATTATAACATAAAACTTGCAAATATTAATCATTTCTGCAAGTGAGTGATCTTTGTTACAAAATTTAAATCGTTTCTTGACAAACGAATTTTAATGTTATAGATTGGAAACCAGAAAAACGAAATTAGTTTCTATAAGGAGTATATGCAAGAACAAAACAAAATAGTAAAACTAACTGAAGAAATATTCTTCAGAGATGGATTTTATAAAACCACAATGGATGAGGTTGCTTCAGAACTAAAAATGAGCAAGAAAACTATTTACAAATTTTTTCCATCAAAAGATGACTTAGTGATGGCAATTGGAAAATATTTTATGGAAGGAATGAAGAATAAAATTCTTCCGACTTTAAACTCCGATAAAAATGCAATTGAAAAATTAGCAGAGCTAAATGATGTAATTGCAAAAACATCTGAAAAAATTTCTTCTAAAAGGATGGATGAAATCAGAAGGCACTTCCCATCACTCTGGACTGAGATAGATAATTTCAGAACTAAGATGATGTTTGGAAATATTACTAAAGTAATTGATCAGGGAAAAGCGGAAGGATTGTTCATTGATTATCCAAATCCAATAATTATGAACACGCTTGTCTCTTCAGTGAGATCAATTGTCAATCCTGAATTCATTCTCAATAATAACTTTTCTATTAGCGAAGCAGCGTTGTACGCTTTCAAAGTTATTATCGGAGGAATTGTTACTGATAAGGGCAGAAAGATTTTTAACAAAACAATAAACAAGAATTAATTGTGCAGAAAATAATTTTTAACATGTTTATATCCACACTAGGAGGAATTGCAGCATCGAAACCCGAGGACTTTACTCAATATTCTTATCATTAAACATTCAGACAGGCATTTGACATTCTATTAAATGGAATATTAACAAATAAAGGCAAACAATTATTAAACTATAAACTTGAGGTAATCAAATGAAAGCAATACTTATGTTCCTAACTTTTACAGCTTCCCTTTTCCTAATTAGCTGCGGCAGCAGTGATGAGAAAAGTTTTATAGAAGCATCGGGAACAATTGAATCAACTAACATAACCGTCAGTTCCCGTACGGCGGGAAATATTCAAACGATTAATTTTAATGAAGGTGCAAAAGTTAGCACCGGTGATACAATAATGATTATTGATCATGAATTGCTGGATATTCAATTGCGTCAGGCGACTGCTTCTAAAGACGTAACTGATGCGCAATTAAGGTTGATACTTAGCGGTGCCAGGAAAGAAGATATTAATCAGGCAGAACAAAATTTTAATCAAGCGAAAATTAACTACGAAACAGCAGAAAAAGATAAACAGCGAATGCAGAATTTGTATGATTCACATTCGATAACGCAAAAACAATATGAAGATGCAACTGCCAGATACGAATTGATGAATGCACAATATAAGGCTGCACAGGATAACTATAATAAAGTAAAAAAGATTTTCAGACCCGAAGAAATTGATCAGGCAAGAGCAAACTTAAATAAAACTATTGCAGGGGTTGATCTGTTAAAGAAAAATATCCGCGATAGCTATGTACTTTCTCCCATAAATGGTTTCATGGTAAAGACATTTATAGAAAATGGTGAAACAGTTACACCGATGTCTTCACTATTTAAAGTTTCTGATCTGGATGTTGTTGAACTGGTAATATACGTTTCTGAAGTTGAACTCGGTTTGGTAAAACTTGGGCAAAAAGTTAATGTAACTATCGATACTTATAAAGACAAAGTTTACGAAGGAAAAGTAACTTACATCTCTCCCGAAGCAGAATTCACACCAAAGAATATTCAAACAAAGGATGAACGCACAAAATTGGTTTTTGCTGTAAAGATTGAAATACCAAACAAGGATTATGATCTAAAACCAGGGATGCCGGCAGATGCAAAGGTAATACTTTAAAAATGTTTTTAATGGAGAATCATAAAATGGAATATGCAATTAAAATAGACGGATTGAAAAGAAGCTATGGCGATATTGTTGCGACAAATGGAGTCTCCTATACCGTTGCAAAAGGTGAAATGTTTGGGCTTGTTGGTCCTGATGGCGCAGGAAAGACAACAACGATAAGAATGTTAACAGGATTGTTAAGACCTGATTCAGGAAATGCTACAGTACTCGGTTATGATTTGCGCTCGCAGCAAAACAAAATTAAGGATGAGATTGGTTACCTCTCCCAAAAATTTTCTCTCTATGGAGATTTAACTGTAGATGAAAACATTGAGTTCTTTGCGGACATACACGGTGTAAAAAATTATAAAGAACGGCGCAACGAACTTTTAGAGTTCACAAGATTAACTCCGTTTAGAGATAGGCTTGCAGATAAACTTTCCGGTGGTATGAAACAGAAGCTTGCGTTGGCTTGTACCCTAATACACAAACCTAAAATAATATTTTTGGATGAACCAACAACAGGTGTTGATCCGGTTTCACGAAGAGATTTTTGGAAAATATTATCAGATCTGCAGAAGGATGGAATAACAATTTTTATGACAACTCCATATTTAGATGAAGCTGAGCGATGTAACAAAGTTGCGCTTATGAACAATGGGGAGATAATCAGTTGGAATACTCCTAAAAATATTAAAGCATCATTGGATGAACAGATAGTAGAAATAGTTTGTTCACCCATACGAGATGCATATAACATAATAAAGGCGCAGACAAATTATGAAGTTCAAATGTACGGTGATAGACTAAATGTTGCTCTTCAAAATTATGATAATGATTATCAGGATCTAGAAAATCTTTTGATTGAAAATAAGATTCAGATAATTGATAAACGAATAATTACACCATCACTTGAAAATGTTTTTATTCACCTAATAAGTAAAGCATCATAGATTATAGAAGAAAGAATTTATAAGAGGATTGTAAAATGAAAAAAATATTATTTATAACACTTATGCTTGTATCAATACTTTACCCACAAAGCAAAAAATTAACTCTCAGTGAGAGTATAGAGTTGGGATTGCAGAACAGTAAAGATTTGAAAATATCTCAATCAAAACTTAATAGTTCGGATGCAAAGGTATCGGAAATAAATTCAATGTTTCTGCCTCAATTAAAATTTATGGCAAACTATACAAGGTTAAGTGATAATGTTCCCCCATTTGAAGTAACAACACCATTTTCGCCAATGCCGATTAAAATATCTGATCCCGTGCTTGATAATTATAATTTAAAACTTTCATTGCAGCAGCCTTTATTTACAGGTTTCAAGTTACTCTCATCCCAAAAAGCTGCAAGCTATAATTATAATGCATCAGAACAAGAGTACTCAAGAGATAAAAATGAAGCAGCATTTAGTATCCATACTGCATTCTGGAATTACTACAAAATAGAACAGGTAAGAGACTTATTGGTAAAAAGTCTTAAACAAATAGAAGTTCATCTTAACGATACAAAAAACTTTATGGACAACGGACTCGCAACACAAAACGATTACTTAAAACTTCAAGTACAGTATTCAAATACAAAATTACTATTGATTGAAGCTGAAAATAATTTAGAAGTGGCAAGAGCTGTTTTTAATAAATCATTAGGATTACCGTTAGAATCCGCAACAGAAATTTCTGCCGAAGATATTAAAGCCGAAGTATTTACATCTAACTTTGAAGAATTACTTAGTGAAGCCAAATCGAATAGAAATGAATTAAAATCATTAGAATATAAACTTGCTGCCGCTAATGAAAATATTACGGTAGCACAATCAGGATGGTTTCCAAGTATTTATCTAACAGGCAATTACAATTATAGTAATCCGAATACAAGATTTCAGCCTTTGGTTGGTCAATGGAATGATACCTGGGATGTTGGCGTTACACTTAGCTGGGATGTTTGGAATTGGGGTCTAACTTCATCTCAAACAACACAAGCTGAAGAACTTGCAGTACAAACCCAAACATCATTGGAAAAGTTAAACGACAATATAGAAGTTGAAGTTTATCAAAGCTATTTAAATGTGATCAAATCAAATAAAAAAGTAGAGGTAAGCAGATTAAGCTTAGAACAGTCAACTGAAAATTATCGAATCACTTCAGAAAAATACAACGCACAATTATCAACAAGTACAGATTTGATAGATGCAGAAGTATCTGAAATACAGGCTGCAACAAATCTTAAAACATCTCTTGTTGATTATAAAATATCAAAAACAAGATTAGAAAAATCATTAGGGAGAATTATTTACTAATGAATGCAATTGAAGTAAAAGATCTAACAAAAAAATTCGGAAATTTTACAGCCGTTAATAATATTTCTTTCAATGTAAAGCAAGGAGAAATATTTGGTTTTCTGGGAGCAAACGGAGCAGGTAAATCCACAACGATTAGAATGCTTATTGGAATTCTTGAACCAACTTCTGGTGATGCTTTGGTTGGCGGGTATAGCATTATGAATCAGCCGGATAAAGTGAAAACGCAAATTGGTTATATGTCTCAAAAGTTTTCGTTATACAATGATCTTACTGTTGAAGAGAACATCAGATTTTTTGCAGGTGTTTATGGGTTAACAGGCAAAAAATATTTGGAACGGAAAAAATGGGTTTTGAAAGTTGCTAATCTTGAAGGTAAAGAAAAACTACTTACTGGCTCTTTACCCGGAGGAATTAAACAACGGTTAGCACTGGGAACAGCAGTTATCCACGAACCCAAAATAGTTTTTCTCGATGAACCTACAAGCGGTGTTGATCCTGTGTCCAGAAGAAATTTTTGGGATTTGATAAATGATCTTTCTGCCGCTGGAACAACCATACTCGTTACAACTCACTATTTAGATGAAGCAGAATTTTGTAACGATATTATATTGATTAATGCTGGAAGACTAATTGCACAAGGAAATGCCAAAGAATTAAAAACAAACTACATAAAGAATACAATTTTGGAAATTGAATCCGATAGAGTTGTTGACAGTATGGAAATATTAGAGAAAGAAGATTGGGTTGGAGAGACTTCAATATTTGGAAACTATATCCATATAATTTTAAATGACAACTCAAAAGGTGAGCAGGACATTAAAGATGTTTTAACAAACAAACATTCAATTGCTGTCCACAGGGTTGATAAGATTGTTCCAACATTGGAAGACGTATTTATCCATCTTTTAGAAAAGGATAACGCAAATGTTTCATAGAATTTATGCAATAGCAAAAAAAGAATACCGCCAGTTGAGGCGTGATGTACAAATGCTTTTTATCGTCTTCTTTTTCCCGGTTGTTCTGCTGGCAATATTCGGGTATGCAATTAATTTTGACGTTCATCATATAAAAATTGCAGTTTATGATAAGGATAAATCCGATTACACGCGGGAGTATTTAAATGGATTAATCAGTTCGGATTATTTTGATCTTGTAAGTTACATTAATAATGAAGATGAAATAAAAACTTTGTTAGATGAAAAAATTGTTCAGGCTGTAATTGTATTTCCGAACGATCTCTCACGAAAACTTAATAACAAGCAGGTAGTTAAAGTTCAATATTTGGTTGATGGAGTTGACGGAAATACTGCAAATGTAATTGTTAACTATGTAAACGCGGCTACATTCAACTATTCATTAAAGTTAACTAAAGAATATCTTGCAGTTACAGGAATGAAATCTTACGTACCTATAAACCTTGAACCGAGATTTTGGTTTAACCCCGAATTGGAAAGTACAAGATTTCTAATCCCAGGATTAATGGGAATGATCTTGATTATTTCGGCAGTCATTTCAATTTCATTATCAATCGCAAGAGAAAAAGAAAGAGGAACAATTGAACAGCTAAATGTTTCGCCGATTTCATCTGCTGAATTGATAATTGGAAAAACAATCCCTTACATAGTTATCTCTTTAATAAATGCAAGCATTGTTTTAACGGCGGGATATCTGCTTTTCGGTATTGCGATAAAAGGAAGTATTCTTTTACTGCTGCTCGGCACATTTACATTTTTATTTGCGGCTCTGACTCAGGGAGTTTTTATATCATCAATTGCGGACTCTCAACAGGTTGCATTTCAGGCAGCCAATATTATTTCTCTTCTGCCCTCTCTAATTTTATCTGGGTTTATCTTCCCGATTGAAAGTATGCCGACAGTTATTCAATGGATAACAAACCTAACTCCAGCAAAATATTACATAGTAATTCTCAGAGCAATTTTATTGAGAGGCATTGGTATTTCAGCATTCTGGGAACAATTAATTTATCTGCTGATTTTCGGATTAATATTTATTGCTCTTGCAACACTGGTTGATAAAAGGGCAAAAGCAGCTTAATGAACAGTCGATAAAAAATAAGCGAGATTAAAATGAAAACTATAATTCAATTTATAATAAAAGAACTAATTCAGGTTAAGCGGGATAAAAAAATGCTTGCTGTAATTTTTGTGGCTCCAATCTTTCAGTTAGTTCTTCTTGGCTATGGGGTAAATATGGATGTAGATATTGTTCACACAACAATTTTCGATCAGGATAAAACTGTTACTAGCCGGGAGTACATCAGAAACTTGAAAGAGTCCGGTTACTTTGCAATAGATTATTATACCTCGAGTTATAAGGAAGTGACAGATTTGATAAATGACGGAAAAACACTTGTTGCAATAGTGATTCCGAAGGACTTTGAAAAAAAATTAACCATACGCGAAACTGTCTCACTTCAAACATTATTTGAGGGCTCTGACGGAAATAAGTCTTCGATATCACTTGGTTATATTCAGGGAATTACAAACCGTTTTTCACAAAAAGTTGTGCTCGATACTAAAGATAAATACGGAATGAAAATTCCTGTTGCAGGTTCACTCGTTCCAGAAGTAAGAGTTTGGTATAACCCCGAAATGAAAACAAGAAATTATATGATTCCCGGAATTTTGGGATTGTTATTAATGATAACTACAATTTCACTTATGTCGATGGCAATTGTTAAAGAAAGAGAAATCGGAACGCTTGAACAATTAATTGTTACGCCGCTTAAAACCTATCAACTGCTGTTGGGTAAGCTTATTCCTTTTACGTTAATCGGATTTGTGGTTATAATAATTGTAATGCTGATAATGACACAATGGTTTGGTATCGCTGTCAGAGGCAATCCGTTGTTCCTTTTATTTACAGCTTTACTGTTTGTGCTTTCAAATTTAGGTTTAGGATTATTTATCTCAACCATTTCAAAAACTCAGCAGCAGGCAATGATGGTTTCTGTTTTTGGGGTTATGATGCCAATGATATTTCTTTCGGGATTTGCTTTTCCAATCGAAAATATGCCGAAGGCGATTCAATACTTTACCTATATGATTCCTCTTAGATATTTCATAACAATTCTTCGCGGCATAGTTCTGAAAGGGATTGGATTTTCTTCGCTTTGGGTAGAAACATTAATTCTTTTCGGAATGGGTGCAGCGCTTTTAATTATGAGTTCATTTCGTTTTAGTAAAAAAATTGAATGAAAGTTTAAATGAAAGCTCAGGTAAAATGAATCTGCAAATTTGAAGTCGGGCACATTTATAAAAATTGAATAAAATGTTTTGCTAAAATTACTATTTTAGAATTAAGATTCTTAAAACCTTGAAGTTATTCCGTTGAAAGTCAAGTTAAGACTGCAATAGTTTTAATTATTTTTTTG
>JBDTRQ010000249.1:0-3579 GCA_039931535.1 Ignavibacteriota bacterium | reverse complement strand
ATAACTCGTGAAATTGCAAAGGAATTAGAAATTACTGGACCATTTAATATTCAATACATCGCAAAGGATAATGAAGTAAAAGTTATTGAATGTAATCTTCGTGCATCGCGAAGTTTTCCTTTTGTATCTAAAACTTTAAAAATAAATTTTATAGAAATTGCTACAAGATTAATGCTTGGTGAAAAAGTTCCGCGTATTGATAAATCATCTTTTGATCTTGATTATGTTGGAGTTAAAGCTTCTCAGTTTTCTTTTACACGATTGAAAGGCAGTGATCCTGTTACCGGAGTTGAAATGTCATCAACCGGAGAAGTTGCTTGTTTGGGTGATGATTTTAATGAAGCATTTTTAAAAAGTTTACTTGCAATCGGACAAAGGGTTCCCACAAAAGGAGTTTTACTTTCTACAGGTACTCCAAAAAATAAAGCCGAACTTATTGATGAATTAAAAATTCTGCAAAAAATGGGATTGAAATTTTACGGCACAAAAGGTACATCAGAATTTTACAAAGAAAATGGCGGACTTGATGTTGATGTACTCTACCGTCCGTTTGATAACCAGGAACCAAGCATATTAAGCTATATGGCAAACGGTGAAATTGATCTTGTGATTAACATTCCCAAAACATCTGAAAAAGTTGAACTTGACAGTGATTACATTATAAGAAGAAAAGCTGTTGATCTTAACATTCCGCTTTTTACAAATGTTCAAATTGCAAAAAGATTTGTTAAAGCATTAAAGAATTATCAGCCAGATGATTTGAAAATGAAAAGTTGGGATGAGTATGAGTAAGTTCAAGTTCAGGTTTAAGTTCAAGTTTACTTTTTAGCACTTTAGAATTTAAATGTTAAAGCATTGTTTCTTTGCAATATATCCCGGGAAAGTAGTTATTACTGAATTATCAGTTTATTTACGTCTTTTTCTACTTTTCTGCTGAAACCACTTAGCACGATGTTTGCATAAATCTATAATAATTTAAAATTTATAGGAGATTGAGAAATGAAAAAGTTATTACTTATTTCGTTCTTGTTCTTTGGGAGCATTATTAACGCCCAATGGATTCAACAACATTCAGATGTTTATCAATATTATAATACCATATTCTTTATAGATTCACTTAACGGATGGGTTGGCGGTTATGAAAATCCCGGTCCCCATTTCATCTTAAAAACAACTGATGGTGGAGATAACTGGACTCAAAGTGGTATCAATGGAACACCTGCTTCATTGAGTTTTGTAAATATTAGTCTTGGGTTCTGTGCGGCTTACAATGGAATTTATAAAACCACAGATGGCGGCTTATCCTGGAACCTTAACTATCAAGACAATAACTTCATCAATTCAATAGAATTTATAAATAACAATCTTGGTTATGCAATTGGACTCACTGCGGTAACTAATGATTTATACTTTTACAACACTCAAGATGGCGGAACTAATTGGAGTAATGTTTTTGTCGGAACTGATTTGGCTAACGCTAAAATTGAAATGATAAATGAACTTACTGGTTTTATTATTGCAGAATCAAAGATATTTAAAACAAACGACGGCGGAACTAATTGGCAAATCGTTTATCAGGATTCAATTCCCTCGCACGCCTTTTGGGCAATTTCCTTTTGGAATAATTTAAATGGTTTAGCTGCAGGAGCCGGAACTGGTGCTATAATAACTTCTGATGGTGGAAATACCTGGCACAAAAAATTTATGCCTTTACTGTTTTGTACAAATATAAAAACAATAGAAAACCATTGCTGGGCTTCGGGTTTTGGTATAGGTTACAATGCTATTGTTTATTCTGATGATTATGGAAATACCTGGACGCCTATTTTTGTTAATGACAGCAGCTACATACAAGATATTTTCTTTTCTGATTTAAACAACGGATGGTCTTGCGCTTATACAAATATTTCAGCACCTATTTATAATGGCTCTATTTATAAAATAAATAACGGATGGTTATCGAATATTACATTGCCATCAACACCACAACAAATTTATCCGATTAATAATTCTAACTTTGAGCAAACTACTGTAGATTTTGAATGGGAAAGACTTAATTACAGCTTAACAAGATTTCAAGTAAGTACGGATTCCTTATTTAATAGTTTTTATGTTTTGATAAATCCCGGTAATGGTGACACAACCTTTTATGGAAATAATCTTTATATAGAAAATAATAAAACAGTTCCGTTCCCTCTAAATCAAAAATATTTTTGGCGAGTTCGATCTGAAAATAAAATGGGAGTAAGTGATTGGTCAGATACCTGGTCATTCACAACCTATTATCCAAATAATGTGGATGAAAAAAATATTCCTGTTGAGTTTAATCTTTCACAAAATTATCCAAACCCATTTAACCCCAGCACTAAAATTAAGTTTACAATCCCAAATGTCACCCTGAGCGGAGTCGAAGGGTCTCGAGCGCAGTTAAAAGTTTTTGATGTACTTGGAAACGAAATAGCAACACTTGTTGATGAATACAAAACCGCTGGAAATTATGAAGTAAAATTCATCGTAGGTGGGGACTCCCGTCCTGACATTGTAAGCGCTGTATATTTTTACAGATTATCTGTCGGCAGTTTTTCTGAAACAAAAAAAATGATTTTGCTCAGATGAGTATGAGTTTCAAGGGAAAATAATACGCATTTATAAATTCTCTGAGAACTTTGCAATTATCTTTTCTTTGCGGTCTATGCGCGAAATACAACATTTTTTTCCACGCAAAGTCCGCTAAGTAAAAACGCAAAAATCGCAGTGTTTTTTAAAATCCTATTGATAATAATTTGGGTTCTTTGAGCTAAATTGCAATATGAAAATAAAATCAAAGTTAGCACTCGTCATAATTCCAATTTGTTCAATACTTTTTGTTGGCTGGGGAAATGTTGGACATAGAATTATTAATAAACAAACCATTCTTTGTGTAACTCCCGCAATGAGCTTTTGGGGAAGTTGGTCTGATTCATTAGCGGCACATGGTTCCGATGCAGATAACCGAAAAAACATCGATCCAACAGAAGGACCTAAGCATTTTATTGATATTGATAATTATCCCGAGTTTGTTTCCAACGGATACATCTCACAAAACTTTGATTCGTTAGTCTTATTACACGGGAATACATTTGTAATGGCGCAGGGAATATTACCCTGGGCAATCATGAAAACTATTGATTCACTTCAAACAGCTTTTCAAAATAATCAGTTTAACAAAGCAATGCTTCTCGCCGCCGATCTTGGTCATTACATCGGTGATTTGCACATGCCACTGCACATTACAAGAAACTACAACGGACAATATACCGGACAATCGGGTGTTCACAGCAGATACGAATCGAATATGATTAATACTTATAACACACAAATTCTATACTCCGGCGATAGTTTAGTTTACGTAAATAATATTTCTGATTTTGTTTTTGATATGCTTTACAATAATTACGTTTATGTTGATTCAGTTTTGAAGTGTGATAGTCTGGCAAAAGCATTTGCAGGCAGCACAAGCAGTACTGCATATTATTCAAAATTTTGGGAGCTAAGTAAAAATTTTACAACTGAGTTGTTTAGAAGTGCATCAAACAAACT
>JBDTRQ010000248.1:0-1900 GCA_039931535.1 Ignavibacteriota bacterium | reverse complement strand
TGAGATAACCAAAAGCAACAATAATTATTATACCAAAAAAGTACTTCATTATTTATTCCCAACCTTCCCACTCTTTATCAATACTAGGAAAAGCCGGTCTTGGAATTAGATTACCTCTTTTAACTATATACATATCAATTGCATTTTTATCATTTTCGGAAGATACTTTTATATCATCAAGTACATTTTTATTTATTGTTATTTTATACTTTTTCTTTAGCTCAAGAATTTTATAAAGGATTTTTTTTGAAAGCTTTTCACTTAAGAGTTCTGATTCAGATTTATTTTTTTCACTTGTTAATTTTATTTCTTCCGTATTTAATGTAATAGAATTCGCTAAATCATTTCGAAAAGCACTATATGATATTTTATCTTTCCACCATTCTGCTTGCTTTAGTACCCACTCGGATTTGTCATATCCATTTTGATATGCTTTATTAGTTACTAATCGATCTCTAACCATAAGCCAAACCAAATCTTCTAAAGATTTTGAAAATCCTATTAGATCATTTTTAATAAATTTTACGTATTGCTCACGAATTTTAAACCAAGTAAGAAATTCATCCAATGTTATTTTAGTTTCATTACCCTCTACTAAAGTTAAACCAGGATATTTATCCCCTCGTTTTAATCCAAGATTACTTAAAGCCATATCTAATTTATTATCTAATTCCCAATGGCTGTAATTATCGGGAGTAATGATGTACTTTCCCAGATAAGATCGAAGCACATTAAACACATCATGTTTTATAATTGGATTTTCACTTACAAAAATATTTTTAACATATTCATCTGATAAAATATCCATTTTACTTTTTGTAATTGCTTGAACTGATTCTTGTTTCAGTTTATTATATTCTGTTTCATTCGTTATCAAATTTTTCCAGATATTATCTATCTTTATTATATACCAACCATCTTCTGTATGAATTGGATTAGAAATAATTCCAGGTTTTAGAGTATCAATAATTTGTGCAAAGGTTGGATTCTTTAAATAGATGTTATACAGACTGCTCTTAAGTTGTCTATCATTAAGCAGCACAGAATCGTTAAACTGAATATTAAAAAGTGAATCGAAAGATGAACCGCTAATAACATACTTATAATATTCTGCAATTGTAGTGTTATCATTTGAATAAAGCCATCTAATTAAATACTCCGTTTGTTTTTTCTCAATAACCTTTTCTATTTCAGAATTATTTATAACAACCTTTGGTGCAATTTCTTTTTGAAATAATTCTTCAGCAGTCAGATCAGATTCAATATCATTGTAAAAATCTTTTGGATATTCCTTTTCCATCAAACCAGTTTCAAATCCCTCTAATGCAAGTAATTTTTCATTTATCATATAGTTAAGATGAGTTAGCTTTGAGTCTTTTTGTCTTTTAGGAAATGCAGGACCAAACTCATAGCTATATGCAAATTCTTCCGCTGTAATTTTTAGATTTCCAATTTCCGCAACTACTTCATTTTTTTTCTTAGAGTTAATATCATCTTCAAAAAAAATATCCTGGCAGAAATTCTGAGTTGAAAGAAAGGACAGTAATATTAAATAAATTGTCTTCAATTAATCTTAATTTGATTTTGCAACGCATTTAAAAACACATTTGTTAGAATTTTATTCCTAAAGAAAAGCTGTGAACACTTTTTAGATTTCCAAAATCTCGAAAAGCATAATCAAAATTAACTTCTGCAGTACTTAAAAGCATATTTGAATTAACACCGGCGCCAAAAGATAAGCCGCCCTCAGCGTCTTTTAAGAATAAAGAATTATATCCGCCTCGCACATAAAAAACATTTAAAAATGAAAATTGTGCTCCAACATTTAAACTTTGATAATCATTATTGGGAATAATTGCATCAATGGAAATATTTAATTTATAATAATCATTATTAATTG
>JBDTRQ010000247.1:0-4942 GCA_039931535.1 Ignavibacteriota bacterium | reverse complement strand
CCTGTAGTAAAATCTTTTACAAAGGGAACCGGAATTGATATCGAACTAAAAGATATTTCCCTTGCAGGTAGAATAATTGCAAACTTTCCTGATAATCTAACTGATGAACAAAAAATTCCTGATTACTTAAATGAACTTGGTGAGTTAGCAAAAACACCGGAAGCTAATATTATAAAACTACCGAATATCAGCGCATCCATTCCGCAGTTAAAAGAAGCGATAAAAGAATTACAGGATAAAGGATTTAAAATTCCTGATTATCCTGAAGAGCCAAAAGATGATGAAGAGAAAAAATTAAAAGAAAGATATGCAAAAATACTTGGCTCTGCTGTAAATCCAGTTCTAAGAGAAGGCAATTCAGATAGACGAGCAGCTGCTTCTGTTAAAAAGTTTGCGCAAAAACATCCGCACAAAATGATGAAACCCTGGCCGGCTTCAGGTTCAAAAACTCGTGTTGCGTTTATGAATGAAAAAGATTTTTACGGAAATGAAAAATCTGTTACTCTTAAAAAAGATGATGTTGTAAAAATTGAGTATGTTGATCCAAAAGGAAATGTAACTGTTCTAAAAGAAAAATTAAATCTGCTTAACGGAGAGGTGATTGATTCTACTGTAATGAATGTTAAAGAGCTTAGAAAATTTTACGCTGAAACAATTGAAGAAGCTAAAAAAGATAACGTGCTGCTTTCATTACACCTTAAAGCAACAATGATGAAAATTTCTGATCCGATTATGTTTGGGCATGCTGTATCTGTTTACTTTAAAGATGCCCTTGATAAACACGCTGATACATTAAAGGAAATCGGAGCCAATGTAAACAACGGTTTGATGGATGTTCTTGAAAAACTGAAAAAACTTCCGGATGAAAAAAGAAAAGAAATTGAAGCTGATATAAATAAAGTTTATGAGCACCAGCCTGATCTTGCGATGGTTGATTCGAGAACCGGAAAAACAAATCTGCATGTTCCCAATGATGTAATTGTTGATGCATCTATGCCAAATGTTGTTCGCGATGGCGGCAAAATGTGGAATCGTAAAGATGAATTGCAGGATTGCATTGCAATGATTCCCGATAGATGTTATGCAACTATTTATCAAACAATAATTGAAGACGCAAAAGAAAAGGGACAGTTTAATCCGGCAACGATGGGTGCTGTTAGCAATGTTGGATTGATGGCTCAAAAAGCTGAAGAGTACGGATCGCACGATAAAACTTTTGAAGCAAACGGAGATGGAATTATTCGTGTTATAAATACTGCCGGAGAAACTTTACTCGAGCAGCAAGTTGAAACCGGAGATATTTTTAGAATGTGCCAGGCTAAAGATGAACCAATTAAAGATTGGATAAAGCTGGCGGTACATAGAGCAAAAGCAAGTTCTTCTCCTGCAATATTTTGGCTTGATGAAAACAGAGCACACGATAGAGAAATTATCGCAAAGATTAATAAGTATCTGCCGCAGCACGATACAAAAGGTTTGGAAATAAAAATCCTAAAACCTGATGATGCGATGAAGTTTACTTTAGAAAGAGTTAGAAAAGGTTTAGATACAATTTCTGTAACAGGCAATGTGCTGCGCGATTACTTGACTGATTTATTTCCAATACTTGAATTAGGTACAAGTGCAAGAATGCTTTCAATCGTTCCGCTGTTAAATGGCGGAGGATTATTTGAAACAGGTGCCGGCGGTTCTGCACCAAAACACGTTGAACAGTTTTTAAAAGAGAATCATTTACGATGGGATTCTTTGGGCGAATATTGCGCACTCGTTCCATCATTAGAAATGATTGCGGATAAAACCGGTAATGCAAAAGCAGCTTTGTTAGCTGAAACGCTTGATATTGCAATCGGAAAATATTTGGAAAATGGAAGGATGCCTTCACGAAAAACTTGTGAGATAGATAACCGCGGAAGCTCATTCTATTTATCTTTTTATTGGGCACAAGCTTTATCAGAGCAGAATAAAGATGCAGAAATGAAATCACGTTTTACAAAAATGTTTACTGAACTAAAAGCTAATGAAGAAAAAATTGTTAGTGAATTAATTTCTGTTCAAGGTAAACCTGCTGATCTTGGCGGTTACTATTTGCCAGATGAAAAGAAAGCAAATGAAGTTATGCGTCCAAGTACAGCATTCAATAAAATAATTGATGGGATGTAATTAAGAATTTAACGTTTTCTTGCAAAAATTGGGCTCAGGTAACTGAACCTTTTTTTAATTTTAATTGATTTAGTGCTTAGAAAAACTTATGTATCAGTTGATAATAGTGAATATTTAAACTTTGTAAGTGTGATATAATCTTGAAATGAATACAAAAATAAACGACAATATTTTCGTTGCCTTCCCAAACTTAGAAACTGAGAGACTACTATTAAGGGAGTTCGTAAAAGGTGATGCTGAAGAGCTTTTTAAGATTCGTTCAGATGAAAGGGTTATGAAATATTTTGATAGAGACCCTCATAAGTCCGTTGTAGAATCAGAGTTAATGATTGAAAAGATGATTGATACTTATAGTAACAAAGCTGGGATAAACTGGATTATAATTAAAAAAGATTCACTAAGTGTAATTGGTTATATCGACTACTGGCGGTTGATTAGAGAAAATTTAAGGGCGGAAGTTGGATATGCTATGAAGCCTGAATATTGGGGCAATGGTTATATGCAGGAAGCACTTAACAAAGTAATTGAATTCGGATTTAAGAAATTTTGCCTGCATAGTATTGAAGGAAATGTAAATCCCCATAACCTTAACTCTATAAAGTTATTAGAAAAATTTGGATTTAAGAGAGAAGCTTACTTTAAAGAAGATTATTTTTATAACGGAAAATTTTTAGATACCGCAATCTATAGTTTGTTAGAGAAAGATATTAAGAATCTTAATTGAATATATTATAATTTTTTAATTAAAAATTTAAGAGAAATTAAAAATGCGTCCATACATATTAGCTGAAAATAACTGGAAAGATATTAAAGATAGATCTTTTGATCTTGCAATATTACCATGGGGCGCAACCGAAGCACACAATTACCATCTGCCGTATTCTGCGGATGTAATTGAATCCGAAAACATTGCTGCGTCTGCTGCTGAAAAAGCTTATCAACAAGGCGCGAAGATTATTGTTCTGCCTTCAATTGCTTATGGTGTTAATACAGGGCAGACTGATATCAAACTTGATCTGAATATTAATCCAAGTACACAGTCTGCCATGTTAAATGATATAATAGAAGTACTTAATCGGCAGAAAATATATAAATTATTAATTGTAAATGGTCATGGCGGTAATGATTTTAAACCAATATTAAGGGAACTCGGATTAAAATATCCAAAAATGTTTTTAAGTTATTGTAATTGGTTTAACTCACTGCCCAAAGAAAAATATTTTGATCACGATGGCGATCATGCTGATGAAATGGAAACCAGTTTGTTGTTACATCTGGCTCCCCAATTAGTTCTTCCCTTAACTGAAGCTGGTTTAGGTAAAGCAAAGAAAATAAAAATAAAAGGAATTCAGGAAGGATGGGCTTGGACTGAAAGAAAATGGTCTTCGGTTACTGAGGATACGGGAATAGGAAATCCAACAAAAGCGACTAAAGAAAAAGGTGAAAAATATTTTAACGATGTTGTTAATAAAGTAGCACAGCTTTTTATTGATATTGCAAATGCGGATATGAATGATTTGTATGAATAAAAATTAATATTTTCTTAGAGTTCTCAAAAGAAAAATATTTTCCGACAGCAGCATTGCAGAAAAGAAACACGGAAGAAGAAAAAGGAAGTTTAGATTTAACATTTTCATAGTTGCTTCAGTTTTGTAGCGTCCTAATTTCACATTTTGTCATCCCGAACTTGTTTCGGGATCGAATAAATTGATGAGATTCTGAAATAAATTCAGAATGACAGGTTTTATATTGGATCTATAAGTGAAATTAGGACACTACTTTCAGTTTATCCAAATACTAACTTGATTGCTTATCACTAAAAATCATCTTGTTTTTTATCACCCCATTTAGATAAACATCAACCTATATTTGGCTCTAACAAATCTCAATTATCTTAAAAGGAAAATATTATGCAAAAAAGAATTCTTGGTAAAAATGCTTTAGAGGTTTCCGCAATCGGACTAGGCTGTATGGGTATGTCTGAGTTTTACGGTCAAACAAATGATGATGAATCAATTAAAACAATTCATCGTGCCCTGGAACTTGGAATTAATTTTTTAGATACAGCCGATATGTACGGCGTTGGCAAAAATGAAGCACTTGTTGGTAAAGCGATAAAAGGAAAACGCGATCAATTTGTTATCGCAACTAAGTTTGGAAATGTTCGCGGCGCCGATGGAAGTTTTCTCGGTGTAAATGGTAAACCAGAATATCTTAAACAAGCTTGCGATAAAAGTTTAAAACTATTAGATATTGATGTGATTGATCTTTACTATCAACACAGAGTTGATCCCAATGTTCCGATTGAAGAAACTGTTGGCGCAATGTCTGATCTTGTAAAAGCAGGCAAGGTAAGATTTTTAGGTCTTTCGGAAGCTGCACCGGAAACAATTAGACGCGCAAATAAAGTTCATCTAATAACTGCATTGCAAACAGAATATTCTTTGTGGACGAGAGACCCTGAGCAGGAAATATTAAATGTCTGTAAAGAATTGGATATTAGTTTTGTTGCATACTCTCCTTTAGGCAGAGGATTTTTAACGGGACAATTTAAACCGGATCAGGAAATTCCTGAAAATGATTATCGAAAAGTTAATCCACGCTTTGTAAAAGAAAACATAGAACACAATTATAAACTTATTCAGCAGTTGGAAGAAATTGCAAAAGAAAAGAATTGTACAGTAGCTCAGCTTACACTTGCGTGGCTGCTTCATCAATGGGATAAAGTTGTTCCGATACCGGGCACAAAGCGTGTAAAATATCTTGAAGAAAATGCAGCCGC
>JBDTRQ010000246.1:0-1562 GCA_039931535.1 Ignavibacteriota bacterium | reverse complement strand
TTAACAATTGAACCTTCTCTTATCTGTGCAATTAACAAGGAGGATTTCTCTCAGTTTGTTGAGAAGAACCCAACTTTAAATAAAAAACTTACAAGGATAATCGGATTAAAACTTAAAAATTACTCTGAACGAATAGAGGACTTAGTATTTAAGGATGCAAAACAAAGAGTAATTTCGTTTTTAATTAAGATGGCTAATGAAAACGGCAAACAAGTTGGTGAACAGATATTTGTAAAACCTTTTCTAAAACACCAGGATATTGCTGATCTTACTGCATGTGCACGTCAAACTGTAAACGATGTGCTTACTGATCTAAGAGCAAAAAAAGTTATCGATTTTGATAGAAAAAAATTGATAGTTAACGATTCAGATAAATTAAAATCCTTCCTTTAAAAATGATCTGTCTTGAATATGACAATTTCCTATTTAAAGACTTATTAGTTTTGATCTGAAAATGGATCTAACATTAATAATAAAAGATAATTGTAATGCCTGCTATCGAGTGGAGAAGGCATTAAAAGAATTTTCAAACAGGCGAAACGAAGTTTTGCTTTCTATAATAAATATTAAAGATATTAATAATTCTAAAACCGAGATAGTTCCTTCATTGTATGTTAATCAGAAATTGTACTCCTATGGCGATATAAACGAGCAGAAGCTTGTTGTTTATCTTAACGATCAAATCGAAAAAGGAGCCTGCAAAAATAAGGTTTGTAAAAGTAATTGATGAAAAGAAAGATACTGGTAAATTAATAACTATCAATATTTATAACTTGTTCAGATAGAGTATTTAAAATTGTGACAGCTAAGAAAATTATTATTGAACTACAGCATTTTATAGGATGCCCAAACTCACCAATTTTGATTGGGAGAGTTAAGGAAGCAATTAAAGAATTTGAGAATATTGGATACAAAGAGTTAATAGTTGATTCGAACGATAAAGCTGAAGAAATAAAGTTCAGAGGCTCGCCAACTTTATTAATTAATGGGAAAGATTTTGAAAATCAACCCAAGCCGGATAACCCCGCACTTGCTTGCAGATATTATCCAAATGGGTTACCATCAACAGATGAGATCAAATCTAAACTTTTAGAATTGTCCTAACGCTTACTAATTACGCCATCCATTTTACTTATCTATTCAATTATAATTCGCTGATAATAAAATTTCCTACTTTAAAATAATTCTCAACAGCATCCACCTCCATCATAAAACCAGGTAGATTCACTGATAAAGATATCATCTCTTTTTAACCGCAGCAGAGCCTTGGCGGTTTTATCACAAATAGAAAGTGGTTGATTTTGTTTAAGTAAATGTCCTTTGCCGTCATCATAATAATCTTGATTTCCAAAATATACTGCCGCTTTTCCTGTAAATATACAAGGACCATCTGCAAGCACAGTATCTTTTATCGCACAAATTTCAACACTTTCAATGTAAATCAATTTATCAGTATCGTAATGGTTGGGAGATAAAACTCTATAAGGTCTTTTAGCTCTTACCTCGATTGTTCCAAATCCAATATCAGTCCTAAACAGTCATATGACTTACTAACACTGTCT
>JBDTRQ010000245.1:0-1818 GCA_039931535.1 Ignavibacteriota bacterium | reverse complement strand
AAATTGGAACAAATGCTGCGGAGAAATATGCGTAAACACCATTTTGTGCAAATATGCCTACACTTAAATTTGGATTAATAAGCTGGTTATAAGATAAAAAGATTGATATAACACCAATAATTACTATTACAATTCTATTTATTAAAATTGCAGTGGATGAATTTTTCTTTTCATCTTTAGGAAAATATTTTCCGAACAATGGCTTAATAATATCAGCAGTTATTGATGTTGAAACCGATTGAATTAATCCTTCCAGTGTTGATATACCTGCAGAGATTAATCCTAAAACAACAACCAATCCGATGTAAACAGGGAACTCACGCACAACATAAGCAGAAACAACACCATCAAGTTTTAATGGAACACCGTTAACTGTTAAATCAGGAAAAACAATTCGCGCATAAAGTCCAACTATCACTACAAGAAAGAATAACATTTGTGTAACGATTCCAGTAATTAAATATTTATTAACATCTTTATCAGTTTTAAGAAGTAAAGATTTTGTAATGATATGCGGCTGACAAACAATTGCAACCCCAATTACAATTTGTGCAAAGATAATTTCAAAATAATCTCGGAATAAAAAACTTCCTTCATTTGTAATCTGTGTCAGCTTTGGATCAATTGCAGATAACTTTTCAAAGAAACCATGAACACCATTAGAAAAATGTTCATAGCCCGATCCGAGAAGTATAAATGCAACAACAATCATAATTACAGCCTGCACAGTGTTTGTGTAAACCATTGAGTTTGCACCGCCGAACATCATATAACCAAAAATAAAAACAACCAATCCGATTAAAACAGAAAGCTCGCTAACGTTTAAAGTTTTTGAAAGTACTTTAGTTAAACCAACACAGATCAATACAATAAATGTAATGAGCAGGAGGGTTAGAAAGGCAAAGAAAAAAGAATAACCTTTACTCTTGTATCTTGTTCCCATCCATTGTGCCATTGTTAATGCTTTTACACTGCTGCCGTGTTTACGAAATCCTTTTGTAAGCACAACTAAGGAAATCATTGCGGCTGCAGGCATTACAAATGCGTAAGATATTACTCCACTGATTCCATAAAATGCTATAAAGCCCGGATTGATTATAAAAGTTGCAGCACTCGTCATTGAAGCAGCTAAAGCAAGACCAACTGCGATTGGAGAGAATGCAATATTTCCAACAGCGTAATCACTTAAGTTTTTTATTTTTAATGCACCGCGCACTACAAAAAATAAAATAACAGCGCTGTAAGCGATTACAAGAATCCAACCGGCTGTAATAAGTTCTTTTGAAGCGATATCCATAATAAATTATTTTTTACATTTTAAAAATTGAAAGCGCGAAAGCCAATCCGCCGCCTGAACCAATGAATAAAACTAAATCACCTTTTTTAATGAAACCTTTTTTGTTAGCGTCATCAAAAGCCATTGGTATGCATGCGGAACCTGTATAACCAAATTTTTCCATAATTGTATGTCCTTTTGAGCGATCAACACCAAGATTATCAAGTGTTTCCCAAATTGAATTAATATTTATCTGTGTGATAAAATAATGATTAATATCTTTTGGGTTTATATTGATATCATTGCATGCTTCTTTAATCATTCGTGTCCATGTAATTGGATTTGTTTCCTTAGGGAACTTTTTTACAAACTTCAAAAGATGGTCTTTATTTTCTAAAACTTTTTGTGTAACAGGCTGATGAGTTCCACCTGCATAAATTCCCATCCAATCTGCATATTGTCCTTCTGTATAAAGACTGCTTGTAAGAAAACCTTCATTTTCATTTTCGATTGATTTGAGAAGAACTCCTGCCGCACCATCT
>JBDTRQ010000244.1:0-9474 GCA_039931535.1 Ignavibacteriota bacterium | reverse complement strand
CTTATTCCCAGTAGAGATCCACGATCTCCAAATAGCTGGACAAGTCCAGTACCTGTAATTGGAGATTCGATTACACAAATTCCTGTTAACAATTCTTACGGTGAGGCTTATGGCTTCGAACTTTTCCTATCTAAAAGAAATGTGATGAATAACAGCAAACTAAGCGGCTGGATTTCTTACGCACTTGCTTATGCAAACAGATTTGAAGATGGTACAAAATTACCTTTCAGGTTTGATCAAACACATACTTTAAACTTTGTTTTAAATTATGATTTTAACAGTTGGTTTAATGTTGGGCTGCGTTGGCAATATGGTTCGGGATTTCCGTACAGCGAGCCTGTTGGTATAAAACCACGCTTAATTTTGAAAGATCAAAATGGTGATGGTATTCCTGAAACTCCAGTAATATCCACAAGAAAAAGTTTTAATGATCCTAATGGAGAAGGCGAAGTAGTTTATGATATTGATTTTGGCGATAACAAGCTAAACGCCCGTAAACCCGCTTATCACAGATTAGATTTAAGATTTAATTTTATTACAGATTTCTGGAATGTTGATTGGGTGTTCTATCTTGATGTTGTAAACGTGTATAACAAAAAAAATGTTGTTAACTACGACTACTACATTACAAAAGATTTAACACTCGGTAGAGAACAAAATAATATGTTTCCAATACTGCCAACCTTTGGTGTTAGCGTTAAATTTTAGCATAATTTATTTATAAATTTCCCCACCAAAATTTTAAACCTATTTAACAGGTGAATTATGAACTTACAAGTACTATTAAAATTGAATAATTATATAATCACATTAATTATTTTTTGCTGTGTTGTTCTTAATGCACAGAATAGTAATGCAAATTATAAGTTGGCAGAAACAAATGAAGTGCTTATAGATACTTCTGATTTCTTCCCTTTACAGGATGGAAATATGTGGAGTTTTGCGGCGAGCACAATTTACGGCCTTGAATATCTTAATGTAAAAGTTATTAAGGATACATTGTTGCCAAACGGGCACGTCTATAAATATATTTCAGACTATTTTGGAGAAAGTTATTATAGAAAAGACTCTAATAAAATCTATCAGTACTATGGTGATAGTGCTGCATGTTCTGAAAGAGAATTTAAATACTTAGATTTTACAGCTAATGATTCTGCATTTTGGGGAATTTGCAGAGATCTAGCCTCTTGTGGTAATGCAAGAGGTATTAGCAGCACGTATTATGATTATACTTACTATACGTATTTAAATAAACCACTTGAAACTAAGCATTTTCAGGATGTACTTTTAAATGCGAATGATACTATTTGGACGCCGTGTGATGGGAGCGAATACTGGTTTTCTAAAGCGATAGGTATATCACGGATATTTATATTTAATGTTGGCGATTTTTGGTTACAGGGTGCAATAATTAATGGTCAACAATTTGGTACTTTAGTTTCTGTAGAGAATGAATCTCTACCTGTACCATCAGGATATGAATTATTGCAGAACTATCCAAACCCATTTAACCCAAGTACAATTATTAACTACGCAGTTAAAGAAGCTGGATTAGTAAAAATAAAAGTGTTTGATATTTTGGGAAGCGAAGTTGCAGAGTTAGTAAATGAAACTAAAGAAGCCGGTACTTTTTCAGTTGAATTCAATGCAGCCAACTTGCCAAGTGGCGTTTACATTTACACAATGCAAGTAAATAAATTTAGTTCATCACAAAAAATGCTGCTTCTAAAATAATTTCTATCTTCATTTCAATTAAACCTTCGAGGCATCAAAAGCCTCGAAGGTTTTGCATTTTAAATACAGTTTTAGTCTTACAAACCAATATTGTAAGCGTTAAATTTTAGCATAATTTATTTGTAAATTTCCCAACCAAAATTTTCAATAATTTGTTTTGAGTAAGGATGAAAAGATCAATTTTATTGTGGATAATTGCTTTTGTTTTAACAGTTTTAACCGCTACATATCAACGAATGACAGGTCCAACTTATCCACTTTCCGGTGAGGCAAATCTTAATGGTAAAATAATAAAGTATTCTTTGGATAGAAGTCACGGCGGAGAAAATGACCATCAAATAAAAATTAAAACTGATGATAAAGAAATATCCGGCTTACTTGAGTGGAAGCGCTACAAAACTAATGATGAGTGGAATACTGTTGAAATGAAATTTGATAATGGATTTCTTACAGCTAATCTTCCGCATCAGCCACCCGCTGGTAAAATAATGTATAGAGTTATATTAGAAAAAAAATCTGAAAAAGTTTTTCTAAATAATCATCATCCTGTTGTTATAAGATTTAAAGGTGATGTTCCGGTTTTTATAATTATTCCCCATGTAATTTTAATTTTTATGGCGATGCTGTTTTCTACAAGAACCGGACTTGAATTTTTTAACAAAGAACCTGATTATAAAAAACTTGCTTACTGGACTTTCGGTTTATTAATACTTGGCGGAATGATCTTTGGACCAATAATGCAAAAATATGCTTTCGGTGCTTTCTGGACAGGAGTTCCATTCGGAATAGATTTAACGGACAACAAAACGTTAATCGCTGTAATCGGATGGATAGTTGCTTTAATTGCAATTAAAAAATCCGCAAACCCAAAACGCTGGGTAATATTTGCATCTGTATTAATGTTTATAATTTATCTTATTCCGCACAGCGTGCTTGGTTCTGAATTAGATTACAATGAAATGGATAAACAAAAAAATAAAATTGAAAATATGAATGAATAGTTTTGTAAATGAGTGAAGAAAAAAATAAAATATATTCTGTAAGCGATATTACAAAATCAATTAAGTTTATTCTTGAATCAACTTTTGAAAGAATTAGTATTGAAGGTGAAATTTCTAATTTCAAAGCGCACGGTTCGGGGCATTGGTATTTCAATCTAAAAGATGAAGGCGCGGTAATTAATTGCACAATGTGGAAAGGTGTAAACAATTCTGTTTTCTTTACACCGGAAGATGGAATGAAAATAATTGTAACCGGACGGATTACAGTTTATCCTCCGCGAGGCAGCTACCAAATTGATGTGCGTGCGATGAAGCCTTCCGGCGTTGGTGAACTTCAAGCAGCGTTTGAACGTCTAAAGAAAAAACTTTTTGATGAAGGTTTGTTTGATGAGGAAATTAAAAAACCTATCCCAACTTTTCCAAAAAAAATTGCTCTAATTACTGCCGCCGACGGCGCTGCGGTTAAAGATATGATTTCTGTTGCTGAGCGAAGATTTCCGTTGGTACACTTATTAGTTGTGCCTACAAAAGTTCAGGGAGCGGGTGCAGCAAAAAATATTGCAGATAATATAAAAAAAATGAATTCTTTAACCGATATTGATGTTATAATTGTTGCACGCGGCGGCGGTTCGATTGAAGACCTTTGGGCTTTTAATGAGGAAATTGTTGCAAGAGCTATTTATAAATCTAAAATTCCAATAATAAGCGGAGTTGGACACGAGGTTGATTTTACTATTGCAGATTTTGTTTCTGATCTACGCGCTCCAACACCTTCTGTTGCGATGGAACTTGCAACACCGGATATTGAAGAAATAAAAGGTTTTATAATAAATTCTTATTCATTAAGTTGTGATATAATTGAGCGAACTTTAGAAGATTATCGAATTGAAGTTGAGGGACAGGTTTCGTCTTATGCATTTAGATATCCGTTAGAAAAAATTCGTAAGTTTTCGCAATTGGTGGATATGAATTCTTATAAAATGGTTAAGGAGATTGAAAAAAAAGTTTCAGCATTATCAAACAAAATTGCTTTGATTTCAAAAACAATCGAAGCACACGATATTGATAAGACCTTAAAAAAAGGATTTGCACTAATCAAACAAAATTCAATATTTATTACTCGCAAAAATAATTTTAATTTTGCAGTGCCTTCAACAATAAAATTTTATGATGGAGAGATTGAAATAAAATGAGTAAAAAAAAATCATCCGATAATTTTGAAGATAAGCTTGCACGACTTGAAGAGATAACAACTGCATTAGAAAATAACGATGTCGGATTGGAAGATTCAATACAGCTTTTTGAAGAAGGAGTAAAGTTATCCAAAGAATGTTTATCCGTACTTGAAAAAGCTGAACTAAAAGTTACAGTACTAAAAAAAGAATTAAACGAAATTAATAATTTAGAAGAAGATTAAAACTCTGATTTAAAATGGAGACGATTAATGTCTGAAGTAGAAAAATATCCTGTTCTTTCAAAAGTAAATTATCCATCAGATATAAAGCAGATGGATGTTACTCAATTAAAAGGACTTTGTAAGGATATTCGTGAATATCTTGTTGATACAATTTCTGAAATTGGCGGACACTTTGGCGGTGGTCTCGGAACTGTTGAACTTACTGTTGCAATTCATAAAGTATTTAACACACCTTATGATCTCGTTGTTTGGGATACAGGTCATCAGGCTTATCCGCACAAAATTTTAACAGGTAGAAAAGAAGCTTTAAAAAAGATAAGAAGATTAAATGGTATTAGCGGATTTTTAAAAAGAAGTGAAAGTGAATACGATGCATTTGGCGCCGGACACGCTACCACTTCTATTTCGGCTGCGCTTGGTATGGCTGCCGCTCGCGATCTTAATAATGAACCAAACAGAAAAGTTATCGCGATAATCGGTGATGGAGCAATGACAGGCGGAATGGCTTACGAAGCGATGAATAATTCCGGAATGCTTAAGTCTGATTTAATCGTTGTGTTAAACGATAACAACATGTCTATCGCACCAAATGTTTGGCAGATTTCAAATTACTTTACTGAAATGATTGCACATCCTGATTACAATAAATTTAAAGGACAGATTTGGGATTTAACAGGCAAGCTCGATCAATTTGGAGATAGACTTAGACGAATTGCATCAAGACTTGAAAGCGGAATAAAAGCAGTTGTTACTCCGGGAATGTTGTTTGAAGCTTTGGGTTTTAGATATTTTGGTCCCGTTAACGGGCACAATCTACATCAGCTTATAAAAATATTTGAGCAGACAAAAACTTTAAAAGGTCCAATTTTAATTCATGCTATTACGGAAAAAGGAAAAGGTTATAAACCTGCAGAAGGTCATAGTCAAAGACTTCATGCATCCACACCTTTTGATAAAGTTACTGGTGAAGCGATAAAAAAATCCGGCGGAGCAGCATCCTATACAAAAATATTTGGTGAAGCATTAGTAGAAATAGTTAAAGATAATCCTAAGGTAATTGGAATTACAGGAGCTATGCCGGATGGAACTGGATTAGATTATCTACAAAAAACTTTTCCCAAAAATTATTTTGATGTTGGAATTGCAGAAGAACACGGAATTACTTTTGCCGCAGGAATGGCAACACAAGGCATCATTCCTGTTGTTGCAATCTATTCTACATTTTTACAGCGCGGGTTTGATCAGATAATACATGATATTGCTCTACAAAAATTACACGTGGTTTTTGTAATGGATAGAGCAGGATTAGTCGGCGCTGATGGTCCAACTCATCACGGAGTTTTTGATATCTCTTATTTGCGTATGATTCCCGGAATGGTAATTATGGCGCCAAAAGATGAAGCAGAATTACGCGATATGCTTTACACTTCTGTTGAATATAAAAATGGTCCAATCGCTTTACGTTATCCGCGAGGTTCTGCTTTGGGTGTTGGGATTAAACCGGGCTTTACAAAAATTGAAATAGGAAAAGCAGAAAAGTTAATAGATGGTGATGATGCAGTGTTACTTGCACTCGGTTCAATGGTTGATTACTCATTAAAGGCTGCTGCAAAACTTAAAGAGCAGGGAATTAGCTGTGAAGTAATTAATATGCGTTTTGCAAAACCACTTGATACTGAAATGCTTGATAGTGTTTCTAAAAAGTTCAATAAAATTATCACACTCGAAGAAAATAATTTACCCGGTGGATTTGGCAGCGCAGTAGCAGAATATTTTATGTCAAAAAATTATAAAAATGATTTACAATTTATTGGCTTACCGGATAAATTTGTTGATCACGGAACGCAGGAAGAATTGCATCACATACTCGGAATTGATCCTGATGGAATTGTTGAAAGAGTTAAAACATTCACTCAATTAAATAAAATTAAAAGTGAGGTTTCTGTTTGATGGATAAAGTTAAAATTGGAATTATCGGTCTTGGCGGAGTTGCACAGTTAGTGCATCTTCCAAATCTTGCAAAAGTTTCTAGCGCTGATTTAACTGCCGTTGCCGAAGTAAACAAAAACAGACTCCTAACAATTTCTGATAAATTTAATGTTAAAGAAAAATTTACAAGTTATAAAGAAATGCTTGAGAAAAGTAATATCGATGCAGTGATAATCGCTACTCCAACAAGCACACACACAGATATTGCAATTGATTGTCTGAATGCCGGTAAAGATGTTCTTGTAGAAAAACCACTTGCTAGAACTTACGCCGAAGCAAAAAAAATTGTTGATGCTGCAAAAAAGAATAAGAAAAAATTAATGGTTGGGATGAATCTTCGTTATAGACCCGATACTATGCTGCTTCGAAGTTTTATCAATACAAAAGAAATTGGTGAACCGTTTTATATTAAGTGCGGCTGGGTCAGAAAACAAAGCAGCAGCGAAAAATGGTTTACACAAAAAGAACAATCAGGCGGCGGAGTAATTTTTGATCTGGGCATTCATATTCTAGATTTAGCATTGTGGCTGCTTGATTATCCTGAAATCACTTCTGTGTCATCGCAAAACTTTTATCACTATACAAAAAGTGTTGAAGACACTTCAATATCCTGTATTAAATGCGATAACTCTGCTGTAATAAATTTGGAAGTAAGCTGGTCGCTGCCGGTAGAAAAGGATCATTTTTTCTTAGATGTTTATGGAACGAAAGGCAGCTTTTCTTTAAATCCCTTCAAACTGTACAAGAAGGTTGAAAATGATTACATTAATTTGACACCAACTCAGGTTGAAAATCCCACCGTCTTATTTAAAAAATCTTATCTTAACGAGCTAAAAAGTTTTATCGGTGCAATAAAAGGATTGAACCCCGTTTTTTCTCCCGGTGAAGAAGCAATGCAGCGAATGAAGATAATTGAGGCAATGTATCTTTCTGCTGAAAAGAAACAGGAAATAAAATTATAGCAAATGAAAAAAATTCTTTTAGTTGATGATGAACCTGATATTGTTGAATTTTTGAAATACAATCTTGAACAGCAAAAATTTGAAGTGATTGTGGGACACAATGGGGAAGAAGCATTACAAAAACTTTCTGAAAAACCTGATTTGATTGTACTTGATATTATGATGCCTAAGCTTGATGGTTTTGAAACTTGTAAACGAATCAGAGAAAATAAAGAATTTGAAAATGTTCCAATAGTATTTTTAACAGCCAAAGCTAGTGAGATTGATGAGATTAAAGGATTGGAACTCGGTGCTAGTGATTACATTCAAAAACCCATCTCACCAAACAAATTAATTGCCCGTGTAAAATCGAATCTTAGAAAAGCAGAAGGTGATATCCAAAAAAAATCAGAACCGGTACAAATTAAATACGGTCCTATCCATATCAACAAAGAAAAGTATGAAATTTTTATTGATGGTGAAAAAAAAGTTTTTCCGCGAAAAGAATTTGAAGTACTTTATTTTTTCTTGAATAATCCTGAAAAAGTTTTTAATCGGGAAGTTCTATTAAAAGAAGTTTGGGGTGCAGATGTTTATGTTATTGATAGAACTGTTGATGTACACATTAGAAAAATTAGAGAAAAATTAGACAAGCACGCTGAATTAATTGAAACTGTTAAAGGCGTAGGATACAGACTAAAAAGTGTGGAATGAAATTAAAGCCAATATCTTATCTGCGTTAGTTTATTTTAGGGAGTTTATTCTCTTCTTTGTGCTAGTTGTTGTAATCATCTTTTTACTTATCGAAAAACTCTCACTTAGCATTCCTTTGATTTTACTTCTAGTAATTGTTGGTATAATCATCCTTAATCTGGTTGGAAGAAGAAGAATAAAAGAAATTAATGAAATAAAAAATATTATTGCCTCAATCAGACAAAGTAAATATCAATCATCTGATGAAATAGTTTTAACAGAACATCTTTCTTCTCTAGAGAATGAAATAAAAGAGATGTTTGAAAAAGCTAAGAGTGATATTGAATATCTTGAACGCTTGCAGAGAATGAGAAGTCAGTTTCTTGCAAACGTTTCTCACGAATTACGAACACCAATTTTTTCAATTCAAGGTTACTTGGAAACTCTTTTAAACGGTGCGATGGACGATTCAAAAGTTAATAAACACTTTCTGCAAAAAGCTGATCAGCATACTAATAACCTAAGCAATTTGTTAAATGATCTTATAGATATTTCTATGATTGAATCCGGCGAGATGCGGATGAGTTTTAGATATTTTGATATAAATTTATTTATTAAAAATATTCTTTCTGAATTTTCTCTACTAGCAGAAGAAAAAAACATTAATCTGATTTTCAATCCACCAAAAGAATTCTTGCAGGTTTTTGGCGATAAGGAAAAACTTAAACAAGTATTTGTTAATCTTTTACAGAATGCAATAAAATATACAGATATTGGAAACATTGAAATAATTCTTGATGAGGAAAAAAAGATTATAAATATTGCTATTAGAGATACTGGGATCGGGATTCCTAATGAAGATTTAAACCGTGTTTTTGAGAGATTTTATCGTGTGGATAAAGCCCGTTCCAGAGCTGTTGGCGGAACTGGATTAGGTCTTGCAATCGTAAAACACATCATTGAGGCGCATAATTCAAAGATTATCGTACAAAGTAAACTTGGTGAAGGTAGTGTTTTTTCATTTAAACTGAAGAAATAGACTTGATTTCCAAAAAAAATAATGTGCCAAAAAGTTTGACATAAAACCTTTGTTTTATTAGATTTACGCCCTCAAATTAGAATTTATGAGGAAAAAATGTTTGCAGTTGTTGATATTTTAGGACAACAGTTTAAGGTTTCCGAAAATACAAAATATTACGTACCACGTTTAAATCAAGAACCGGAATCAGAAGTTACATTCGATCAGGTTTTATTATTAAGTGATGGTAAAGAAACAAAAGTTGGTAGTCCCATTGTTAAAGGTGCAAAAGTAACCGCTAAGGTTCTTTCACATTTAAAAGATGAAAAAGTTATAGTCTTTAAAAAGAAACGTAGAAAAGGCTACAGAAAACTTAACGGACACAGACAGCAATTAACAAGAATTGAAGTTACCCAGATAGGATAAAAGGAGATTTAAATTATGGCACATAAAAAAGGTCAAGGTTCCACACGTAACGGTAGAGATAGTAATGCTCAGCGTCTTGGTGTTAAAAGATTTGGCGGAGAAAATGTTCTTGCCGGTAACATCATCGTAAGACAAAGAGGAACAAAATTTCATCCTGGTACTAACGTAAAAATTGGCAGTGATGATACTCTTTTTGCAGTTGCTGATGGAATTGTAAAGTTTGAAACTAAACGCGGCAATAGGCAGTTTGTGAGT
>JBDTRQ010000243.1:0-6113 GCA_039931535.1 Ignavibacteriota bacterium | reverse complement strand
ATCAGCCTGCCATTCAATTTTTTCAGGTAGTTTATTTTCATCAAGCTCAACTACAAAATTAATTTTAGATGTTTTTTTCATTTGAGTCCTTTTCAGTTTTTGATTTAATATTTCTGGTATTTCGCAAATCCTTTTTTAACGATTTCATCATTTATATTGATGTATTTTCCTTTATCATTAAGCAGCCAAATCTCTGCAAGATATCTTCCGTATTTTTCTTTTTTATCTTTAATTGTTTCAATCAATACTTCCTTATCAAGAATAAGCGATCTTAAAAAATCACGACTTAATAAACCTTTGGGTCTTTCAACGCCTCTTAATTCCGGAGCGTTAATTCTAGTTAATCTTAACTTCTCACCTTTTATCCAGGTGTGTAAACCAAGATCAATATCAATCGTACATGTATCGCCATCGTAAACATCTACAATCTTTGCGTTGTAATGATAAAGAACTTTATCCATCTTTATTCCTTTCGATTTTAGTTACTTGCCTATATTTTGTTGGTGTAAAATTAAAAGGATATAAATTGAAAGTGAAAGTTTTATTAATAATTGTTTTGTTTTATTCTTCATTAATCTTTTCACAAACAGAAATTAGTATTGGCGGATATTTGGGCGGTGGCTCATTTAATGGAAATTCAATTTCTGTTGGCGGATTTACTTCTTCAATATTTGTAGAAGCAAATATTCCGTTGTTTGAAGAAGTTTTTCCAAGAGCAAGTTTTATTTTTTCAAAAGATTTTAATGCGATTCTTCCAAACTCCACCCAAACTTATAATCCATACATTTTAGGATTTAACTTTAAAGGAGTTACAACTCAATATTTTGATAATAAAATGTTTTTGGAAGAAGGTGTTGGATTACTTGCACTAAACGATAGAACTTTTAGCGATACAAATGTTTGGGATTACGGCATTGTAATTTCAATTTCTACAGGATTTGATCTTAGAAATTTTGATTTGAAAGGATTTAAAATCGGTGCGGGAGCTGAATACGGAATAACTTTTTTTAACACCTTGCCAAAGTATTCATCAATTCATCTTTTTATTATTTATACGATTTGATTTTTTACTTTGCTTATTTTATTTGGATAGAAAAATTCCCTTCTGGTTTGAAGGGAATTTTTATTTCTACTTTAGATTACTTACTCACGTTATTCAAAAACCTGTTTTATATAAAGTTTCCGTAACGCAGACTTAAGTCTGCGCTACGATTTTACAATATTTAATTAGACTCTGAGTAAGGTGAATTACTTAGTAATCTTACCAGCTTTTAATTCAGCGCTTAATCTTTTAACCTTGTAAACTTTATCAACTGCCTCATATATTCCACTTGAGTGAACTGATACTGACCTATTTTCTTCAGTTCTAAAAATAAAACTACCAGGCAAACTTTGTATGTTTCCATCGAAAGCCAAACCAACAATCTCTGCATTTTTATTAATTACAGGGCTTCCGGAGTTGCCGCCAATAATATCATTTGTTGATACAAAATTAAATGGTGTTGATAAGTCAAGATCTGATGGAGGAGTTGTCCATCTTTCAGGTAAAGTCCAGGGAAATTCTTTTCCCTGTCCAAGATATCTGTCATATAATCCATAAAAAGTTGTAAATGGTTGTGTGTAAGTTCCATTGTACGGATATCCTTCAACAACACCATCAGCTAATCTTAATGTAAAAGTTGCATCCGGCGGAATTGAAGTTCCGTAAACTTTAAATAAGACAACACCAAGCTGCTGCGAATAAACTTTTTCAACTTCAACTAATTCATTAATTTTTTTAGAATACTCTTTAGCTCTGTCTTTTGAGTTCATCATAAAGTAGATAAACGGATCATCTCCTTTAAGAACTTCATCCGGACCTTTTGCTAACAAATTTTTTACATCTTTAAGATTTGTTATACTCGAATTCTTAAGAATATAATCAACTGCTTCTTTACCTTGTTTGCCGCCAGTAAACTTCTTTACTAATGGATCATCTTTTCCAAGATATTTTACTATAGTATTAACCTTTTCTCCAAGAAGCATTTTATTCATATCCGCATCAAAATCTTCAGGAAATAATATTGCTAAAGTATTATCTAATTCATCACCAGCATATAATTCATCTCTTTGGCTTTCGGTCAGTTTAAGATTTTCAGCGATGGCGATAACTTCATCTGCAATTGAAAAATATTTTGGTGTAGTAAGCGGACTCATACCAAGAGCAAAGTTTTTATTTGATATTTCACTTAACTGTTTGCGTGAATCAGCAATTTTATCCCACAGATTTCCGTACTTTTCTTTTAATTCAGGATCAGCATTTACAGAAGCACGGAAAGTTTTTTCAAAATCTCTTTTTCTTTGCATCAAAACAGGGTCTCTTAATCCATCTAAAATTCCGCTAATAGCTTTTAAAGAATTATCAAATCCAAAAATTCTATCCTGCAATTCGGCGTTTCTGCTCGGATCTTTTGCTAACATATCTTTGTACAAATTAGACATAAATGTAAGCAGTGATATTGTTCTTGGATATTGAATATCTCTTGCATATTCCAATTGAGCAACAGTATTTAGTCTATCCGTATTTCCAGGATTACCAACAACAAAAACAGGTTCGCCAACTGCAGCGCCGTTTTGACTCCATTTAAAATAGTTATCTGTTTTTAACGGATTTCCGTTTTCATCATAAACTCTAAAGAAACTGCAATCGAGGTCATGTCTTGGATAAGTAAAATTATCAGGATCACCACCAAATGAAGCGATTTGATCTTCAGGTGCAAAAACTAATCTTACATCCGTATATCTTTTATAACCATAAAATGAATATTTACCGCCGTTGTATAAAGGAGTAATTGCAACTTCAAGTCCTGTTGCCGCAGCTTCTCTTTCTTCAATTTTATTTATTATATCATTTTCAAACTTAGCGCGTTCTTCATCGGAAGTTGCTTTATTAATTTCATCAATAACTTCATCAGTAACATCTTTAATTAAAACTAACTGATCAACATACAAACCCGGTACAGGTCGTTCATCCTGTAATGTTTCGGAAATAAATCCGGTTTGATGAAGGTCTTCACCTTCTTTATTAACCTGTGTAACGCTCTGTCTTGCGCAATGATGATTTGTCATCACCAATCCATCCGCAGAAACAAAAGATGCTGAACAATAATTTGCAAATCGAAGCGCTGACATTCTTACATGTTCAAACCAAGCTTTATCGGGCTGAAAGTTATATGCCTGACTAAAATACTCCATCGGCGGATATTCAAACGTCCACATTTTTCCAGTATCAAACTGCCCTGCTTTAACAGTATCAAGATTCATCCATTCGCTGGACTGAGCCGAAATCTGAACTGATGAAAACAAGCTAAACAGAATTGCAAATAGCGCTATCCTTTTAGAAATATTTCCCAAACGATATTTCATAAATACACCTTATATGATTAAATATTATTAGATAAAAAACGATAACAAAATTAAATAAAAAATCCTTTTATGCGCCTATCAAATGATGAATGGTTGCATAAAAGGATAAAACTTTAAACGCACCATAATGGCGAGTTTAAATTTTTAGTAAAAATTTGCACAGTGCTAAATGTAAGACTCAGGTTGATATAAAGGTTCAATTTCCCACTCATCCTCAATAGTTCCGATACAATGAGAACATTTTGGAACCGTAAAAACAACTTTTTCTTCGTTAGGTGCAGCACGCACAAAATTTAATACCGTTCGGCAGCTTGTGCATTGAACGATATGTGATGTGTGAATTTTTCTGCTGCAATCCGGACAAATGAAACCAAGATCACCCGGCGTTTCCTCGGGGTGAACTAAAAAGATCGAGTTACATTTTGTATGATTACATTTAGCGAAGTGCCATTTAATAGTATCAGTTGTAGCGATAACTATCTCCATAAAATTTGTTGTGTGAATGTAATTAGTGTTTATCAAAAAGTCCATTGAAAAATGAGTACCTTTCAAAAATATTTTTGATATTCAAAGCACATTTTTCTTTAAATTGCGGCTAATATTAAACCCCGTTTTTACATTAAGAAACAGAATTATTTTTCAAGGATTATTCTTTCATTTATTAATAAGGAAACTATATGGAAAAATTAAACAGTTTTAAAGCTTATGATATAAGAGGCAAAGTACCTTCAGAATTAAATACCGATTTGACTTATAAAATTGGAAGAGCTTTTGCAGGTCACATAAAAGCTAACAATGTTGTTGTTGGTTACGATATTAGAAAATCTTCTTTAGAAATTTGCGAAGCGTTAATTAATGGGTTAACAGATGCAGGAACAAATGTAGTTAATATCGGATTATGCGGTACAGAAATGATTTACTTTTCAACTCCATATCTAAATGCCGATGGCGGAATAATGATTACTGCAAGCCATAATCCGCCGGAATATAATGGAATGAAATTCGTTAAAAGAGATTCTGTTCCTGTTGGATATGATTCCGGTTTAAATCTTATTGAAGAAATGATTCTTAAAAATGATATGGGTGATATCAGTACAAAAAAAGGGACAGTAGAAAAAATAGATGTGATGGAAGCATTTATTAATAATCTATCCAAGTTTTATGATCCTAAAAAAATAAACCCATTTAAAGTTATAGTAAATGCGGGTAACGGCTGTGCTGGTTTATCACTTGATGCAATCGAATCAAAGCTACCTGTTAAAATGATAAAAATTTTTAACGAGCCAAATTCAGATTTCCCAAACGGTGTTCCAAATCCAATGCTCATAGAAAATAGAAAACCAACTATTGATGCAGTAATAAAAAACAATGCCCATCTTGGGGTTGCATGGGATGGAGATTATGATCGCTGCTTTTTCTTTGATGAGAAAGGAAGTTTTATTGAAGGTTATTATATTGTTGGATTATTAGCAAAATCTATTCTTAAAAAATCTCCTGGTGAAAGAATTGTTCACGATCCAAGATTAATTTGGAATACACTTGATGTTGTTGAAAAGGGCAAAGGTGTTGCAGTTGAATCAAAAAGCGGACACGCATTCATCAAACAAAAAATGCGCGAAGTAAACTCAATTTACGGCGGTGAAATGTCTGCACATCATTACTTCAGAGAGAACGCATATTCAGACAGCGGAATGATTCCATTTTTATTAATTATGCAGCTTATGTCTGAAGAAAACAAAGCACTAAGTGATCTTGTTGAAGAAATGATTGCAACTTTTCCGTGTTCGGGAGAAATAAATTCAACCATCGCTGATCCGGCAGGCAAAATAAAGGAGATAGAAAAACATTACGACGACGGTAAAATAGAAAAAATTGATGGACTAAGTGTTGAGTATGATGATTGGAGATTTAATTTAAGAATGTCTAACACAGAACCAATAATTCGTTTGAATGTTGAAAGCAAGGGCGATGTTTTGTTGATGGAAGAAAAGACAAAAGAATTATTGGAATTAATCAGATCGTAATTAAAAACTAAGGCGCAGTTAGATTTATAATTGCGCCATTCAATAAAATGGAAAAACTTACTGCCTCACAAATCTGGTTTCTCTTCTCACTAATAGCATTAAGTATAACGGGAATAGTATTCATTAAACTCCCATTCCGCGGGGATGAAAGACACATTGTTGAAACAATAAAATTGTTTGCTGAAAATTTTAGCTTCAGTACAATTAAAGATTATCCGGAAGTAACCCCACCTTTTTTCTATATGTTCTATGCGCTTTGGGCAAAGATATTTAGCTCTTCAACTGAAAGTTTACGATTACTAACATTAATTATTTCATTTATAACCTGGCAATTAATCTTTTTTCTAATTCAATTATTTGTTAAAAAAGATATTCACGCATTACTGCTTTCACTTTTGATAGTTATCAATCCATATTTCTTTGGAACGAGTGTTTTTGTATTTACAGATATGTTTACAATTATGCTGGTACTGTTATCTATAATATCATTTATCAAAAATAAATTATTTCTTTTTTTTATTTTTAGTGCTCTGGCAATTCTATCAAGACAGTATGCTGTTATAATTCCAGCATCAGTAATTGTTTATTCATTACTAAACAATAAAAACGATAATATAACAAGCAGAAACAATATCATTGCTTCGCTTGTTTCCTTTATTCCATTAATAATTTTATTTGCAATTT
>JBDTRQ010000242.1:0-3316 GCA_039931535.1 Ignavibacteriota bacterium | reverse complement strand
ATAATAACAAAATAGCCCCATTTTAAGGGGCTTAAAATAGAAATTTATTAATTAACTACGATTCGTCGCTGCCAATTATCATCTCTTAATTCACCTCGTTTAGTAGAATTAACTAATGTATAATCGGAAAAACCTGTTATATCCGCAAAAATAAAATATACACCGCCTTCAATTTCTGTATAGTGCCAAATCTCATAAGGTCTGGTGTCTAATTGATTAGGATATCTTTCAATCTCCGTTGGTTCACCATAAAGCAAAAATACTCTTCCGCGATCGGTCTTCCATCCGGGTTTACCCATAGAAGTATATCTTTCGTTGCTGATATTAACACGCTGCATATAATTTCTAAAATATTCATTTTGATTCATACCTGATTCTGTATCCTTGGTCTTCCAGAATTCAAACATAAATTCTCTTTTACCATCTATGTTGGAAAGCTTGTTAAACTTATCAATCTCAGTTTTAGTAGCAAGATATTTTGATTTATCAAAAAGATCCTCTAACTCTTCTTCAGACATCGAACCAAAGGTAGAACTTAGCACTGCAGTTGTTGAAACTTCAAAAGTATCCTGCACTTCAACATCTGGATTATACACATAAAACTTTTTCGCAGTTGTAACACCTGTATTTCCAACACTATCAATCAACGCAATAACAAGAGTATAAGTATCAGTTGGATAAGTGGATAAGATTAATGAACCAACCTCAACACGTGTGTTAGAATTTCTAGTGAGATACTTTACTTTTTCTTTAAGCATCTTTCCCTTACTGTTGTAAAGTATTTGATCCATTTTTATTAAGTCACTTTTTAGCGACTCAGATTGAAGATTGTAAATTTCTGTATAAAAAAACAAAGCTGGTTGAGTTTTACCAAATACTACGTTAGGAATTGGGATAACTTCATAAGAGTTTTTATAAAAGATCGAGGTTTTATTTTCACTTCCTTGAATCATTTTAGAAGCTAATTGTATGTCACTAATATTCATTGAGTTTTGCAAAAAAGGAGATACTTTAAAGTTTTCGGTTATTATTCTTTTTCGTTCAGGGTTATGAACATCAGATCCGGAAACTTCAGAAGTAAAACTGCCCTTTGGAATTACAAATCCTAAGGTGCCAACCAACAGTTGATTGTTTGCGGCGGTAGTATCTAAAATATCGTGTTTAAGTTTCCATTGATTATAAACAATCGTATCACCGCTGACATCATCTTTAATGAAGATTTGTAAAATGCCTTCTATAATATTATTAGAGTTTTCCGTTCCGACGGTTAAGGAGGCTTCATTGAATGAATAATAAAATTCAACGTAATTTGATGTTGAATCGTAACCGAATTGAGCAAAATCAAATTCAAAATCAAAATCTGATTGAGAAAATATCGGGAAGCTAAATAAAAGCAGGATAAAAAGAATTTTTTTCATTTTAGTTTTTCTATATCATTAATTAAAAAAGCGTCTATCAATTTAAAATAGACGCTTAAAAAAAGAATTAGTTCAACATTATTGGAATGCTAATTTAACCGTAAAAATATGATTCGAGGTCGGGAATTTAGAAACATCTCTATAAGCATAGTCAAACGTTACACCCATTCCAGTACCAATTTCATAATTTACACCTGCACCAGCCGTAAAACCAAAAATTGAATCTTCAGAATTCTCAGTAACTAATTGATATCCGCCTCTAATAAATAGAGTGTTGATATAACTATACTCTAATCCAAAGTTAAAAACATCATCTAAAGCATTATTTGCAACAAATGTACTTGCAAGCATAATCTTATTTTGCTCATCAAAATGTTCTTGATAAGCCAGGCTTAATTGAAAATAACTTGGTATCTGAAAATTTTCAGCAACAACTTCGTATGTACCATTTGGAGCGCCAATTACAGTGCTTGGAACACTTGTTTGAATACGAAGATCCTGCCCTGAGTAAACCATATTTGGACCAATATTATTTATCGTAGCACCAATCGATAAATTGTCATTAAATTTATATTGAACACCGGCATCAATAGCAAAACCATTTGCAGAAGTATTACCGATAGTTTCATTAATAAGTTTAACATTTGTTCCGATTGAAACACGATCTGTTAATGTTTTTGAATAAGTTAATCCAATCGTTAGAAATGTTGGGGAATAAGTACTGCCGGTTCCATCCGGTAGTTCATTTGTGGTGATTGGAATATCACCAATATCAAACGATTTGAGACTTAAACCAACAGAACCAAAATCACCAAGATGTGTTCCGACTGCTAAATAAGACATATTAATATCAGCTATATAATTCATATAACTAAACATAACTTCAGATTTCTTTGATAAATCTAAACCTGCCGGATTATAGTAAATGGATTCAAGCCCATCAACAATAGCTACAAATGCACCGGAAGTAGAAATACTACGAGCACCAACCGGCACAAGCAATTGATCAGCACCAGTTGTACCCTTACGCGATTTATCGCCGGGGTAAATTGATACTGTTAAAAGGACAGTAAAAATTATTAGTAATATTTTTTTCATTTCGAAACTCCACATATGTTATAAATTTATAAACGTGTGCAGGAAAAATTAAATCCTGCCCAAATGCAATCATTAAAATCTGGGCAATTGTTTCTGTGGCATAATAATCGAAAACTTTAACACTTTATCTCCGTATTTAGGTGACGAAACAATTGCTAAATATAATCCAGATGCAACTCTTAAACCTGCCTCATTCTGTAAATCCCAGTTTAAGAAAGGTGAAGTTGAATTTGGATCTTTAACAAGTGTTCTTAACAATTGACCTGATAATGAATAGACTTTAACCGTCATTTCTTCATTAGGAAGATTTGTAAATGTTACAAACGGATCATCCGCAGCTAAACCATTGTATGCAGTATAAGGATTGTAACCGTATAATGGATTTGGAAATACATTTATTTTTTCAAACAATGCTCTCTGCTGTTCATCAGTTAAAGCCCCATTTTTACTTGTAGTAAATTCAAATACATCTTGTGAAGAATATGGGTACAGTTTTACGGGAAATATAAATTTATCGCCTGTTGTAAATGTAGAGTTTTGATCTTTTTTCTCGACACTAACAGCATACAAATTATTAAAATATGGTGAAAGTGCTATCGCTTTTTGTTCAGGAGTTGCGCTTGCATCATTAGGAATTGTATAACCTTTTAGATCTGCCCATACAACTGAGGAAGCAGGAAAATTACCTTTGAATTCCTGTTGATTTCCATTTGGATCATAAGGTGAATTAAATATAAAAATATACTCTCCTGTTGAATCAATACTGGTTCCTGGATCCCATAAACCATCAGGCACACCAC
>JBDTRQ010000241.1:0-8109 GCA_039931535.1 Ignavibacteriota bacterium | reverse complement strand
GAAGTAAAACAAAATAGTGATCTGACCGCAAAATCATTTAATCTGATGGAAGTTTTAAAAGATAGATTTAGCAGTCTAAAAATTCCAGTTATATATGGAATGTCATTCGGACATGTAACAGATAAGTTTACAATTCCGTTTGGAGCACTTGCAGAACTTGATACAAAGAAACAAACTTTTACTTTATTAGAAAAAGCAGTACAGTAATAATTTAGTAATCTCTTAATTTATCCAAATTAGCTTCTTCACCAATTGCGATTAATTTATTACCCTCATCAACAATTGTATCGCCCTTTGGGTTGTAAATAAATATCCCTTTTGCTTCATTTTGAATTGCAACGATGATTGTATTAAACTCAGTTCTCAATGGAAGTTCTGCTAAAGTTTTTTTATTCATCTTTGAACCTTTTTTCACTTCAATTTCTTCAATATGAATATCAACCTTTTTACTACCGTAAACCACATCAATAAAATCGAGTACACCCGGACGTAAAACAATTTCTGCCATTCTGCTGCCACCAAGCTCATAAGGTTTTACCACACGATTTGCACCTGCTTTTATGAGTTTTGATTCGGTATCTTCATCAATAGCTCTTGCAACAATAAATATAGATGGATTAAGTACACGCGCAGAAAGAGTTGCAAAAACATTTTCAGGATCAGTTGATAAAACCGCAACAAGACCTTTCGCTTTTTCAATTCCTACACGTATTAAAGTATCATCACTTGCAGCATCTCCTTTATCATAGATATATCCGTGTGTATCAAGCTTTGGAAAATTTATTGCGTTGTGTTCTATAACCACAAACGGAACTTTTGCCTCTTCAAGCTTTTCACAAATATGTGAACCCATTCTGCCAAATCCACAAACTATATAATGATCTTTATATTTTTCCATTTGCTTTATCATCCTTCGTCTCCTGATAAATTTGCTTTCAATGAAATACTGAACTCCGGTTCCACCTATAAAAAAGATTGTACCAAAACTCAGAATAATAAGTATTACTGTAAATATATGCCCAGAACTTGAGAGTGGATGAACTTCTTGAAATCCAGTGGTGGTAATCGTTATTACAGTCATATAAAGTGCATCAATAAAACTCCATCCTTCAATCAGCATAAAACCTGTAATGCCGGAAAGAATGGTTATTAATAGGATTACAAATCCAACAATAAGATGTCTTGCTGTATCAGTGTAACTGTTTAGAGAAATAAATTTCATATATTAAAATATACAACAATTAAGTAATTTACTTTTGCAAAATGAGGCTTTTTGAAAAGTATTTTAAGATGAATTTGCAATTCACCATTTACAATTACAAAGGTTTATGTGAAGTACCTTCCTTTATATTGTTAGAAAATCAGGCAAGTTGATTTTAGACTTGTAGAATAAAAACGTTTAATAAAAAAAATAACTGATAAAAGTTAGGAAGCACAAATGAAAAAAATAATTTATGTATTATCAATAATAATACTTACGCAGTTTACCGGCTGCATAGTATTTCATTCAGTTTCTTACGAAGTTAATATTAATGATGATGGAACAGGAACTGCGTTAGTTACAATTGAAGATATTAATAGTGATGCAGCTTCAAAAGAAAATTTGGATGAAGATGTAAAAAGTATTTTGGAGTATGGATTAAAGAGCGATGAATTTGTTGATGAACAAAAAGCTGATGGAAAAAATATTACTTCAAGAAATCTTTTGGTTGAAAGAGAAAAATTAAATGCTTTAGTTAGATATGAATTCACAGATGTTAGTCGGGTTGAAGGAATGAAGTTTGATGACCCATATTATTATTTAACTGTCGCGGCAGATGACAGCATTATTTCTACAAACGGACAAATAACAAAAACCGCAGAGTATCAAAGAATTGTTTGGGATAAATCTATAAAAACACTAAAATTTAAAATGTACAGCGATGATACAAGTAAAGAAGGATTAAAATCTCTAACACCATTTTATCTGAAAGATAATTAATGTTTGTTGAAGTTGTATTTCCTTTTCCATTTAGAAAAGCATTTACTTATTCGGTTCCCAAAGATTTGGAAAACTTTGCCAAAATTGGTGTACGTGCAGTTGCGCCTTTTGGAAAGCGCACATTAACTGGCTTTATTATAAACCTTCCTGAAAAGATTGAACTAAAAAAAGATGAAGTAAAACCTATAACAGATATTCTTGATGACAAACCAATCTTTACAGACAAAACAATAAAATTTTATGAATGGCTTTCTGAGTATTATTTATGCTCTCTCGGCGAAGCTTTAAAATTATTAGTTCCGCAGGGAACAGATGTTGAAACGAAAAGAAAAATTGTTGTTGATAAAATATTTGTTTTAGAACTGCTTCAATCCGAAAAGAAAAAAGATTCGTTAAAATTTAAAATACTTACAGAGCTTTATAAACGAAATGAAATGAGTTTCTCAATTCTTCAAAAAGCTGTAAAGCGGAAAAGTATTTATTCGCAAATCCGAGCACTACACAATCAAGGTGCTATTACAATTGTTGATGAAGTGCAAGGCGCAAAAGTAAGACCCAAAAAAGTAAAATTTGTAAAACTTGTAAAAGAGATTGTAGAAATTTACGCAGGTTTTCCAGAGCTTGATCGTAAATCCCCGAAGCAAGTAAAAATCTTACTCAAAATGATTGAGGCAAAATGTACATCGCTTCCGGTTGCAGAACTTTTACTTAAAACCGAATCCTCATTAACATCTTTAAATGGACTTGAGCAAAAGGGTTTTGTTAAAATATTTGAAAAAGAAGTTGATAGAAGATTTAAAGAACAGTATGAAGAAGATCATCAAAAGTTAACTCTTACAAAACAACAGCAGGAAGTTGTTGATTCTGTTTCAGAAAATATAAGTTCAAATAAGTTTTTAACTTACTTGCTACACGGAGTTACAGGCAGCGGAAAAACCCAAGTTTATATTGAACTTGCAAAACAGACACTGGCAAAAAATAAAACGGTTTTAATTCTTGTTCCTGAAATTTCTTTAACTCCACAAATCACATCAAGATTTTTTAACAATTTTGGTGATACAGTTACAGTTGTTCATAGCCGAATGTCTGCGGGAGAAAGATATGATTCGTGGCGGCGAGTATTAAACGGAAAATCTAAAGTTGTTATTGGTGCGCGCTCTGCTTTGTTTGCTCCTTTAAATAATATTGGATTAATTGTTGTAGATGAAGAACACGATGCGAGTTACAAAAGCGCAGATATGATTCCTAAATACAATGCTCGCGATGCAGCAGTTGTACTTGGAAATATTTTTAATTGTCCTGTTGTACTTGGTTCCGCAACTCCATCGATTGAAAGCATGTATAATACAGAAACAGGAAAGTATAAATTACTTTCTCTTCCCAAAAGAATTGATGATGCAAAACTTCCTAAAATAACTTTTGTAAATATTGCACACGAAAAAAATAAAACTAAATCAGAAACTGTTTTTTCTAAAATACTTGTTGATAAAATTGAAGATCGTTTAAATAAAAAAGAAGGCGTAATAATTCTACAGAACAGGCGCGGTTTTTCTACTCAAATATTCTGTAACGATTGTGGTGAAGTTGAAATGTGTGAAAATTGTTCTGTGCCGATGACATTTCACATTAATCAAAACAAAGTACAATGCCATTACTGCGGATTAGTAAAACCTGTACCAGGCGCTTGCACGCATTGCGGTTCAATCAATATAAAATATTTTGGAACTGGAACAGAACGAGTTGAGGATGAACTTCAGTTTTATTTTCCAAACGCCAGAATTGAAAGAATTGATTCTGATTCAATCAAAAAAAAATCTTACTTAAGTAATTTACTTTTAGGGTTTAGTAAAGGTGATATTGATATTCTTGTTGGAACACAAATGGTTTCTAAAGGTTTAGATTTTGCTCGAGTTACTTTAGTGGGAGTTATTTCTGCTGAAACAACTTTATGGCTTCCAGATTTTAGAGCTGATGAACGCACATTTCAATTACTTACACAAGTTGCAGGCAGAGCAGGCAGAAGTAAGGTTGAAGGTGAAGTTATAATTCAAACGTATAATGAAAAACATTTTGTACTGCGTAAAGTTTTGGAGAATGATTACAAAGGTTTTTATGCAAAAGAAAAAAAAGACAGAGAGCAAATGGGCTATCCACCTTTTACGCGCATTGCTTTAATTGAAACTAAAGATACATCAATGGAAAAGGCAAAAGGAGCAGCCTATGATTTTTATAAAGAGATTATTAAGTACAAAAACTATTTAAAGATTTCTGATCCAACTACTGCACAAATATTTAAACTTTTAAATAATTATCGCTATCACATCCTAATAAAAAGCAGTAAAGAAAAGGATCCGGGCGGAGCAATTTTAAGAAAAGCAATTTTGGAATCGTGGACTGAGTTTAATAAAAAATCCAGATACAAAGATGTAAAACTTTATTACGATGTTGATCCGCAGAGTATAATGTAGAATTTTCTGTTACTTGGCTTTTGGAAGTGTAAAAAAGAATGTTGATCCAGGGCGGAGTTTGCGATGTTTTCAAATTTTATTTGATTGTCTTTGACTATTTCTATCTGCATTTTTTGATTTGTAAGATCAACCGAAGAAATAATAAAATGCTCTTGTTGTGTATCGCTTTCATAGATATTTACAGAAAGAATTGTATAAAATGATTTGCCGTTTAGTCTGTTAAATCTTATCTCGATAGATTTTGGAAAATATTGTTCATTTGATGTTTCCAGAATTAATAACAAACTATTTTTATCTTCAATAAAATCCAAAATTTTTTTAGATAAACATTTCTGTTTAATTTCACCCGTAAAATCTGCGGCAGCATCTTTTAAATAAATAATTTTAACCTTATCATCAACAATAAAAATTACAACAGGAAGATTATTCAAAGTATCCAATAAGTTTTTTATTTTAAAATGAGACTGTGTTTTTTACTGTGATAATTTACAAAAATATGGATTGTTTTCTCAAATCTAACCTCAAATGTAAGTTGTTGCTTAATGATACAATCCGGATTATTGTTTCAACTTGAAATTACTTTTAATCTTAAAAATTTAGTAAATAATCAGTTTTCAGCATTAAATAGATGAGTTAATCAAGTGGCACAATAAGTGAAAAACTAAACTCACTTTTGGGAAAAAGTGTCATTAGGAGATGTGTTAAGCTTAAATTATTTCAATAATGTTTAACATAAAAAAAGGTGACACAATGCGGTATTTAGTTTCTTCAATTTTAATCATTTTTTCTTTTGCACTTTTCAGTTGTGAATCCTCCGAAAATTCAATTCTTTCCACAGATAATTTGGTTAAGAATTCTGATAACCCAACCAAACTTAAATTTGATAGAAGAATTGATATACTTGATTTAGATGATATTTTTATTTCAACTAAAGAAATCGATGGAACTATTGGTGGTGAAATTACTTTAGATACTGTTTTTACAAATCTACAGGGTAATTTAATTTCGATCGAAGCTTCTTTAATTATTGAACCTAACTCCTTTACAGGTACGAAAAACATTACAATTAGGCCCGATCCATCATCCGGTTCAATTGAATTTTCACCACATCTAACTTTCAATGTTCCAGCAAAACTAGACCTTAAGTTTACCGGTATCGATCTTTCCAGATTAGGTTTCAATTATCATGACAAAGTAGATTTTGTTTTTCGTGCAGATGACGGAACTGTTGAATTTATAGTTAAAGATAAATGTAATATGAACTGGAATGAAAATAAGTTATACGTTAAAAAAGCAAGATTACCTCATTTTTCAAGATATATATTCGTTCGAAAAAATGATTAATAATTTATTAATTCTCTATCAGAAAAAGGATCAAAAAGGAAAAAGTTCATAACAATCAACCTGATAATGATAGCGATGCTATTTGGATGTAATCCTGATACTAACGTTGTTTCACCGGATGATTCAGCGAACAACAAGTAGTACACATTAATTCAACTACCAACTTCCACACAAAGACCTTCAATCGAAAGTTTGTTAGCCAGAACTAAAAATATTAATGGTGCAAGTGGCGGAAGTTTTATTGAACAGTTTGATTATCGAAGCACAACAGGCGTTATTTCAATTACATCTCAACTTGTTTTTCCAGCTAATGCATTTAGCGGAACAGTAGCAATTACACAAACTTTTAATATAGAACCCGCATCATTAGAGCTTGTATCTGTATTTATACTAAATTAAAAAATTTACCATTGGCAGATGCTTTTACAGATAAAGCTATGGAGATAGCTTGCAAGTTAAACGATACTTTATCGATTGCAGCCATTTACCGAATTTAACGAATCATTCAATCCAATCTTAATAACTTTGAACTTTCTGAAGAGTTATTTGAAAATAGCATTAGGCTTAATGATGATTTTGAAAACCAATACAATAAAACTGAAAGTTCGAAAGAACTTGGAAATTTATTAAAACAAGAACACAGAAAAGAAGAAGTTGAAGTACATTTAAAATCTGCTGATAAAGTTTTAAAGGAATTCAAAAAAAATAATTTGCTTTTAGGGTTTTGTGATTGATGATCATAATCGATAATCAGTTTAAATCCCTAACTGCATTATCAATCTGCACTTTTCAGTTATCCATAATCATTTCTAAATAAAACTCCTACTACTTTTTAACTATTAACAATATTAACTTTAAAAGGTTATTCATAAATATTTTACTGCAAATGAAATTATTTAAAAATTCTTTATCCAAAAACAAAATATCTTTTTACTTTATAATTGTTACAACAGTAATTTTTATTCTTGTTGGATTTTCAGGTTGTTCAAAATCATCAGAAAAGAAAAATAAGTTAGTTGTTGTTGGTATTCAGTCCGATGTTTCAACTATAAGTCCGCTTTACGCTTTTGATTTACAGGAAGGGCATTTGCTGGATTTACTTTTTCTTAAACTAGCATTTGAAAACTGGAATGATTCTCTGGGAATTATAGAGCTAAAACCGATGCTTGCAGAGAGTTGGATAATAAATAGAGATTCAAATTTTGTTACGCTTAATCTTAGAAAAAATTTAAAATGGTCTGATGGTGAAACAATTACCGCTGATGATATAATTTTTAGCTTGGATATTTATTCTGATCCAAAAGTAAACAGCAGATTGTATGGTTTGTTTGATAACTTTTACACTTCAAATGATTTACACATCGATATACAAAAAACATTTAGAAAAAATTCCGAAACAAGTGTAACAATATTTTTTAAGGATTATCAAAACTTTACTTTTTTGGATATTAACCATGCAATAATGCCCGCGCATATTTATAAAAATATTAAAAGGGAAGATGTTGAAACTTCTGATGTTAATTTTAAGCCTGTAACAAGCGGTCCATTTAAACTTTATAAATGGGAGCGTGATCAAAAAATTCATTTGTGGGCAGATAGCTCCTGTTATCTTTTTAATCCGGATAAAGTGCAGGAAATTATATTTAAAATTATTCCCGATGAATATTCACTTCTAACTCAACTTAAAAGTGGTGAGATAGATATTACGGAAGATATAAAATCAGAAAAAGTAAAAGAACTTGTTGATAATGGAAATATAAAAATTGGTTCTATCAAAGGAAGAAATTATGATTACGTTGGATGGAATCACATCGATCCGAAAGCAAAGCAAAAAAAACAAGCTAAACCAAACAATTATTTTTCATCCGCAAAAACACGGAAGGCGCTATCGCTTGCAATAAATCGTAAAGAAATATTTCAATCAATCGTTGGCAAGTATGGTGAAATTTATGATTCACCAATTTCACCAATCTTCAAAATTTATTTAGAAGACTCACTAAAAAATATCGAGTATAATCCAATGCTTGCAAAAAAGATGCTTGAAGAAGACGGCTGGAAAGATTTGAATGGCGATGGAATACTTGAGAAAAATAATCAAAAATTTTCGTTTAAAATTTATTCTGCTTCAGGAAATTCTAAACGTGAATTTGCAGCAACAATCATAAAAAATAATCTTAAAGAAATTGGAATTGATGCCAGGTTGGCTTTTGTAGAAAAAAATGAATTTGTGGATGAATTACTTTCCAGAAAGTATGATGCCTGGATTGCTGGATGGGGTATTGAAATTCCGCTTAATTTATACAGCAATTGGAGTTC
>JBDTRQ010000240.1:0-1682 GCA_039931535.1 Ignavibacteriota bacterium | reverse complement strand
AATGTTTTGAAAAAAATATACACGTGTTTGTTGAAAAACCAATCACGGCAACTATTGAACAGGGTGAAGAACTTGTTAAAATAGCGAAAGAGAAAAACCTTAAATTTCAGGTTGGGCATATTGAACGATTCAATCCCGGATTACTTTCACTCGAATCATTTATATCCGATCCGATGTTTATTCAATCGGATAGACTTGCACAATTTAATCCGCGCGGAACAGATGTTGCGGTAGTTTTAGATTTGATGATTCATGATATCGATATAATTTTAAGTTTTATAAAAAGCGATGTTAAGCAAATCGATGCAAATGGTGTTGCGGTTGTTTCAGATCATATTGATATTGCAAATGCAAGAATACAATTTGAAAACGGTGCGGTTGCAAATGTAACTGCAAGCAGAATTTCACAAAAGAAAATGCGTAAGATGCGCATCTTCCAAAAAGATCATTACATCTCTTTGGATTTTGTTACCGGTGCATCGGAGGTTTATCGTTTGCAGCCTGTAGATGAGCCTGCGTTACCGACTTCAATTTCTTTTGGTGAGATTGGTGTTGGTGATAAAAAGAAAAGATTAATTTATGAACAGCCCGAAACAAAGGAAGTAAACGCACTAAACTATGAATTACAGCTTTTTGTAGATTCCGTTTTACATAATAAAAAAATTGTAGTTTCCGGTGAGGACGGCTTACGTGCTTTAAAAGTTGCAGAAATAATTATTCAAAAAATCGAACAATCCCAAGGAACATTAAGATGAAAAAACTATTTTCAATTGCTTTAGTACTTGCACTTGTAATTTCCGGAATTCAATGCAGTGTTTATGAAACTCTAACCAATTTATCTCGACTTCAATTTAAAGTTGGTGATGTAAACGGATTTCAGATAAGCGGAATTCCAGTTTCCGGTAAATCCAAACTTTCAGATTTTACTGCATTAGATTTATTAAAACTTACAGCAGGTTTTGCACAAGGTTCTTTACCTGCATCTTTTGTTTTAAATGTTGATGCAAAAAATCCAAATGATGGAACAGGCGGTTACAAAAAATCTGATGTAACATTACAAAATTTTAAGTGGAGATTATTTCTTGATGATAAGGAGACTGTTTCCGGTGAGTTTTCACAGCCTTTAGTAGTCCCTGGCACAGGTGAGATAACCGCGATTCCGCTTACAATAAATATTGATCTTATGAAATTTTTTAAAGAAAAGGGATATGAAAGCATAATTAATCTTGCTTTGGCACTTGGCGGTGTGCAAGGTTCATCTTCAAAAGTAACTTTGTTTGCAACCCCAACTGTTAGTTCTCCGTATGGCAATATCACTTATCCCGGTGAGCTAAAATTAATTGATACACAGTTTTCTAAGTAAATATTTTTAGGATTGATCTATGGCTAAATCTGTAAAATATGCTATCGGTGTTGATATAGGCGGAACAAATATCAAAATCGGAATTGTATCCGATAAAGGTAAACTTGTAAAAAATATTTCCGTAAAAACTGAAGCCGATGACGGACCAAAAAAAGTTATTGCAAACATCATCAAAGGTGTTGAATCAATTTTAGTAAAAAATAAATTTAAAATTCAAGGTATCGGAATTGGATGTCCTGGTGTTGTTTCTATCAAAAAGGGTATTGTTGAAAACGCTCCAAACTTACCTGGATGGAAAAATGTAAAACTTGGTTCAATT
>JBDTRQ010000239.1:0-4052 GCA_039931535.1 Ignavibacteriota bacterium | reverse complement strand
AAACTTTTTAATCTGAGAAGGTGATACATAAATATCATCCGGTGAAGGTAAATAATTATAATCAGCAGATCGTAAAAATCCGTATCCATCAGGAAGCACTTCTAAAACTCCCTTTGAAAAAGTTAAACCATCTTTAACGCTCTGAGCCTCAAGTACCTTAAAAATTAATTCTTGTTTTCTAAGATCGCTGTAACCAGCAATGTTAAGATCTTTTGCAAGTTCGTTTAGTTCTACAATCTTTTTTGATTTGAGTTCAGAAATGTCCATCGGCATTGGTAGTACCTATTATGTTGTTTGTTGAATTGTTTCTTTGATTAAAATTGTTTTCAAATTGGTTAAATCTCCTGATAAGCTCTCGTGGTATTTCTTTAAAATGTACGAAAGGAACTCGAGGTCTTAGCCAAACTTACATACTTACATTTATATTGTCAAGATTTATTTACAGCTAAAATTGACTTTATTTCACCGAGCAAATACATACTTCCGGCGCTTACCAGACAGTTTTCTTTATCCCCATTTAACTTTTCGTTAATAAATTCTTCCAAGTTTTTTATGATCGTAAAATTGATTTTAAGCTTTTCTGCCAGCTCAGTCAACAGTTGCATAGATGCGGAACGTTCGTATTTTATCTCATAAAAATAGATTAAATCAAAATGCGGACTGACTAATTTTAACATCTCCTCAATGTTTTTATCCTTCATAGCACCAAACAGTAAAGATGTTTTTTTATAATTATGTTTTTCTTCGATAAACTCATTAACCAAACTTTTAATGCCTTCGGGATTATGTGCAGAATCTAAAATCATTCTCGGTTTGTCGGATACAATTTCATATCTGCCCTGCAACTTTGTATTGATAACCACATTTTTTATTCCATCCATTATAATCGCAGGATCATCAATTCCAAAAGTTTTTGCTACACACAACGATGCAAGTGCAGCATTAAATTTTTGATGTTTACCAATTAATGGAGTTTCCCATTCATCAAATTCTAATTCTTCGGTATATAAACTTATACGTTCAGCTTTTTCATTAATATATTCTTCCAGACAAAATAATTGTGATTTTACTTCAATACATTTTTTTTCTACAATCTTTATCGCTTCTTCGGGAAGTAATCCAACAAATGTTTTTGTACCTTTTTTTATAATTTCGCTTTTTTCAAATGCAATCAGTTCAATCCTATTTCCAAGTATATCTGTATGCTCTAAACTGATGGATGTAATAACGCAGGCAAGTGGATTGAGAACATTTGTTGCATCAAGCCTGCCGCCCAGACCGGTTTCAATCACAGCATAATCAACATCTGCAAAAACAAAATACTCAAAAGCCATTGCAGTAGTAACTTCAAAAAAAGTTAATTGATACTCATCAATATACTTTTGATACTTCTCTATAAAGTTTGCAATAAAATCATCGGGAATATATTTGCCGTTAATCGAAATGCGTTCGTTAAATTTTACAAAATGTGGTGAAGTATATAGCCCAACATTATTTCCGTTTTCCATTAAAATACTTGCAATAAAAGAGGCGGTACTTCCCTTTCCATTTGAGCCTGCAACGTGAATCGTTTTTAATTTCTTTTGCGGATTTCCAATCGCATCCAAAAACTTTTGAGTATTTTCCAATCCAAGTTTAACCCCAAAGGTATGGAGTGCAAATAATTTATTTAATGATTCTTGTATATCCATTTAAATAATATATGAAGCTGTTAAGTCTGATAATTTTTCAATGTTAGTAGCGATGCAATAATCTTCAAGTTCCTTAATCATTTTTTCCGGTGCAGTTGGATCAATAAAATTTAAAGTACCAATCTGCACTGCTGAAGCGCCAACAATCATAAACTCAATTACATCTTTCCAATTCATTATTCCACCGATTCCGATAATAGGAATATTAACCTTTCTTGAAATTTCTAAAACTTTTGCAAGCGCAACTGGTTTTATAGCAGGACCGGAAAGTCCGCCGTTAATATTAAATATTTTTGGTCTTTTTGTAAAGATGTTAAAGGCAGTTCCGACTAAAGTATTTATTGCAGAAACTGCATCGCCGCCTTCATCTTTTACAACTTGGGCAAACTCCGAAATGTAAGAAACATTTGGTGAGAGTTTAATTATTAAAGGTTTATTTGTTACTGCACGTACTCTTGCAGTAACATTTGCCACAGCTTTAACGTCGTTACCAAATTGCAATCCGCCATCTTTAACATTGGGACACGAAACATTTATTTCAAATGCTTTTATTGTTTTATCACTTGTTAAGATTTTTGTACACTCAACATATTCTTCAACTGTGCTTGCAGCGATGTTACAAATTAATGGAACATCATAATTTTTTAGAAAAGGAATTTTTTCTTTTAGAAATTCTTCAACACCAACATTTGCTAAACCAATTGCGTTTAACATTCCTGCAGAAGTTTCAACAATACGCTGTGGTGGATTTCCTTTTCTTGGTTTTAGACTTAAAGATTTTGTAACAATTGCACCAAGCTTATTTAAATCAGAGAATTCTGAAATTTCATTTCCATAACCCACAGTTCCGGATGCAAGCATAATTGGATTGCGTAATTTTAATGAGCCAATGTTAACTGATAAATCAACTTTGCTCATATCACAACATCCTTAATATTAAAAACAGGACCGTCTTTACAAACTAAAAGATATTTATCAGATTGTTCGGTTGATTCTATTGGACAGCCCTGGCATATTCCAAATCCACAAGCCATTACACATTCTGTAGAAACTTCACAATCAAGATTATGTTTGAGACAAAAATCTTTTAGCACTCTAAGCATTGGATTAGGTCCGCAAGCAAAAACTTTTGAAGTTGAAATATCAATCTTATCCAAATGTTGTTCTAAAGATTTAACGACATTTCCTTTAAATCCAACAGAACCATCATCAGAAGACACGTTATATTTTTCTAATCCATAAGTGATAACATCTTGCTGTGTTCTGCCGCCAACAAATGTTAAAATATTTTTTTTGTTTTTTATTGTACGTGTTACAAATGGAAATGGAGCGGCGCCCAATCCACCTGCAACAATAATTGCAGTTTCATATTTGCCGTCAAGATTAAATCCATTACCAAGTGGTCCAAGGATATCAACCAACTCTCCCGGTTGTTTGAGTGCTAATATTTTTGTGCCTTCACCAAGAATATTAAACATCAAAAAGATATTTTCACATTCAACATCACAAACACTAAATGGTCTGCGCAGCAGGGGAAAAGTAGTTTCAGTAACTCGAATATTTACAAACTGTCCTGGTTTTACTTTCTCAGCAATTTCCGGCGAGTGAATTTTTTGGATAAAAATATTTTCGTGAACTTGTTTGGTTTCTACAACAGGAGAATTAACTATAAACAATCTTTTGCCTTTAAATCAATTTCAAAGTTTTTGATTTATTAAAATGCGTTGGTAACTTTTGGAAAAGTTATAAATCTGTTTAACAAAATTATTACTGTATTAATAAAATTCCGAATGAAAGAATATTAGCATGACAAATAAAAAATTTCATTAATTGCTACGAGTTTTAGTTTTTAATTTCGTGCAAGTCATTTCGAAAGAGTCATCGACTGAGAAATCTAAATAGATATTTAATCCAGATTTCTCCCTTTGGTCGAAATGACTTTTAATAATAAGTCAGTTATAAATTATAAATGTTCATCCATCTTATTCATTTTAAGATACTCAACTACCTCTTTAACGTCTTGGGCTTTATCTCTTCTGCAAATCAATAAAGTATCATTATGATTTATTACAATCACGTTATCAAGTCCAATTACTGCTGTAACTTTATCCGGTGAATACACATAAGAATCATTAACCATATTTGTGTAAACATTTCCAACGGTTGCGTTGCCGCTTTCGTTTTTATCGGATAACTGATAAACCTCTTCCCAGCTTCCAACATCGCTCCAATTAAATGAACCTTTAGTTAAAAATACTTTTGAAGATTTTTCCATTATTCCGTAATCGATAGAAATCTTTTTTAACTGAGCGTAAATCTTTTTAAGCTCTTCTTTAAAATTTGGACTTGTTAAACTTTTTT
>JBDTRQ010000238.1:0-5941 GCA_039931535.1 Ignavibacteriota bacterium | reverse complement strand
TTTGAAAATATTGATATTTCTGCTGCGCTAGCAAAATCAAAAATTACCCATAAGTTTTTTTAGCCTTAATAATTTTGGAAACTTTTGTAATTTTTTATTTGCCCTCATACTTATTTCTGGGATTTTAATTCTAACTTTCAAAAAAGATTTAGTGTTTGACACTAAAAAATTCCTGCCAATCTTTGTGCTGAATCAATTACTTTTGATTACAATTTATGGTCTAAATTTTATTTCTCTGCCTTTTAACAAAATTTATTATTTCGGACAGACAGGTGATAAATTATTGGTTGGTGGAATATATTCTGTTTATCTTTTTACATACTTTGTATTAATCTATCTCGTCTGGTTGCGCATTTTTAAAGTCAAAAATATTATTTTAATAAGATCATTATTTAATTCATCCGTATCATTATTAGCTATTGTACTTATAGTGTTTATTTTTATCGTTGCGAGAGAAGCTAGATTTAATGATCAGTTGATTAGTAAAGACAAAAATAATGTTGGTGTTGTGCTCGGTGCGGCAGTTTGGTCTGGGAATAAACCAAGTCCATCGCTTGCAGGTAGAGTGGATAAAGCATTGAAATTGTTTGGTGAGAAGAAAATATCACAAATCTATCTTACAGGCAGCAACGCTCCGGGTGAATTAGCTGAATCGGAAGTAGCATTCCGATTTATCAAATCAAAAGGAATTTATTCATCAGAAATATTTCTTGAAAAAGAGACTACAACTACTAACGAACAAATCCAGTTTATTAAAAAAAAATTAACTAATTCATCAAACAAAAATATAATTGTGATTTCAGATGGATATCATTTAGTAAGAGCTTTAGAAATCGCAAGATTTCACAATACAAAAATATTAGTTTCAGCATCAGCACTTTCCCAGAGTTTTGAAAAAGCAGTGTATAATAAAATGAGAGAAGCTTTAGCGCTAACAGTGTTTTGGCTTTTTGCAATTTGATTTAATTTAGATGAGTTACAGGAGAAATAATGTCTTCAGTTTTTAAACGAAGAATTGTTAGAGAAAAAGTTCTACAAATTCTTTATGCGTATGAAATGAATAATGAAAACCTAATGGCGCATACAAAAAGTATTTTAGGTGATGTTGAGTTGGAGAGAGACAGAACTTATGGTGAGGAACTTGTAAATCGAGTGTTGATTCACAAAAAAGAACTTGATGCTAAAATTGAAGAGCGAGTAAGTAATTGGGAAATGGGAAGAATTGCTTTAATAGATAAACTACTTTTACGAATGGCAATTTGTGAGTTGTTGTACTTTCCTGATATTCCGCCAAAGGTTTCTATAAATGAGGCGATAGAAATTTCAAAAGAATTTAGCACTGCTGGCAGCGGTAAGTTTATTAATGGTATTCTTGATAAAATTTTAACAGAAGAAAAAACAGCCGGCACTATATCCAAAACAGGCAGGGGATTGGTTGATGAAACGATTTCTAAAAATCAATCTAAAAATTCTTGATGGGTGAAAAAAAGAAAATATTTATCTGGACGCTGTTTGATTTTGCAAACACTGCTTTTTCAGTAATAATCGTAACTGTTATTTATTCTAAATATTTCTCAAATTTTGTTGCCGATGGAAGAAAATGGATTTGGGGTCTTGCAATAAGTTTATCAATGGTTATTGCGGCACTTCTTAGTCCTCCGCTGGGTGCTATTGCTGATGTATCCAGAAATCGAAAAAGATTTTTATTGATTTTTACTTTACTTTCTGTTGTTTGCACAGCTCTAATGTTTTTTGTCCAGAAGGGGGATGTAATATTAGGATTTCTATTATTTGTTTTTGCAAATCTGGGGTTTGAGGCGGGAATCGTTTTTTATGATGCATTTTTGCCAAACTTAACGGAGAAGAAGAATTTTGGAAGAGTATCCGGTTATGGATTTGCAATGGGTTATGTTGGTGCATTGGTTGTCTTGTTAATAGTTATGGTTTTACTGCCGCCACAATCTGATCCTAATTATTATTTATATATAAGAATATCTTTTGTAGTAGCAGCCGCATTCTTTTTTATCTTCTCAATACCATTGTTCCTTTTTATAAAAGAACCAATAATAGAAGAACCACATAAAAAAGATCTTATAAAAAATGGAATTAAAAAAAGTGTTAAAACATTTAAATCCATATTTTTTCATAGTAATCATCCTTCGATTAAACGCTTTCTATTTTCTTTCTTCCTTTACAATGATGGCATAATTACAATTATTGCATTTGCTTCCATTTTTGCGGCTAATGCTCTCAAAATGACTGATGAACAGGTGATTTATTTTTTTGTAATTGTGCAGAGTACAGCCGTTTTAGGTTCATTTATTTTTGGGATAATATCTGATCGAATAGGTCCCAAAAAAACTATTACTATTACATTATTTATTTGGATTGCCGTAATCATTGGAACTTTTTTTATCACAACGATTTTTGAATTTTATATAGTTGGTCTGATGGCAGGTATTTCAATTGGTTCATCACAATCCTCCAGTAGAAGTTTGATGGCTTTGCTAACTCCAAAAGATAGAGAAGCTGAATTTTTTGGATTTTATGACGGATTATTTGGGAAATCTTCTGCAATTGTTGGGCCTCTGTTTTATGGTATAATGGCTGATTTGTCCAATGAGAGATTTGCTGCTCTTTCGATAGGCGTATTCTTTATCGCAGGATTAATAATTTTACAAAAGGTTGAAGTTCCTGAATTCAGATTATCAAATAAAAAGGTTAATCTGTAATTTTGGCTATGAATTATTTCTATTGTACACCGGACCACCAATTAGCTTATCAACATTCCATTCAAATGATTTTGATTTTTCTGCACTTCTCACAATACATTCTAAATAATCGCAGTAGCTGCAAAGTTGTGGAATGCAGTAATCAAGATGCACTTTTAAATCAGCCTGCGAAAAATCTTTTTGCAGTTCTGATTCAATCATATTTTCTTCTTCATGAGTCTGTTTGATATTAAAGTAGTAGGGAAGTATTAAATGAAAATCAATAAAAACTTTATCACCCGATTGCCAAAATCTTAATTCGTGAATATCAATCCAATAATCTTTTTTAATTGAGATTAGTTTTTCGGAAAGTTTATTTAGAGTTTCAGGTTTTACTTCGTTCATCAATCCACCGATAGACTCACGAATTAATTTATATCCTGTATAAAAAATATTTAGCGCAATTAATATCGCAATTATCGGATCAAGGATTTGAATGTCAGTTATTATAACTAATATCACAGCAACAATTACTCCAAAACTTGTGATGGAATCTGTAAGAACATGTTTTCCATCCGCAATAAGAGTTAATGAGTTAGTTTTTTTTCCAGTTCGTATTAAAAAATTTCCAAGCAATAAATTAATAACTGATGCAAATGTTATCACAACTGCACCGATGCCTAATTGTTTTAATTCAGGTCCTTTAATTATTGAAACAACGCCTTCGTAAATAATAAAGATTGCTGCAACCGCTATTAACAAACCTTCAATTCCCGCTGAAAAATATTCCACATTACCGTGTCCGTAAGGATGAGAATCATCCGCGGGTCTTGAGCTTAAAATAATGCTGTACAACGCCATCGATGTTGCCACAACATGAACAACAGATTCTGCAGCATCAGAGAAAATTGCTGCTGAACCGGTAATTAAATAAGCACCAATCTTAAAGAAGAACATGCTGAATCCGACCGCAAGAGAAATAATTGCGGCACGTTTTCTTACAGCTATTTGGTTAGATATTTGTGTAGGTGTTTCCATAGTAATTAAATCCGGACCAATTTTTCAGCGGCTTGTTTTAACACTTCATCTTTTTTTGCAAAACAAACACGAATAAGTTTGTCATCACTTCCATTTTTATAAAATGGAGATAGCGGAATCACTGCAACTCCAATTTCTTTGGTAAGATATTCTGAAAATTCAAGATCATTTTTGTTTGAAATATTAGAGTAATCTAAAAGTTGAAAATATGTACCGCCACATTTTCTAAAATTAAATTTTGAACCTTTTAAAAATAAAGAAAATAAATCTCGTTTAGCCTGATAAAAATCCCGAAGTGATGAAATATTATTTTCATCATTCAAAAATTCAGCAACTGCTAATTGTATTGGTGTGTTTACAGCAAAAACTATAAACTGATGAAACTTTTGGAATTCCTTGGTAAGGCTTTCGGGTGCACAACAATAACCTATCTTCCAGCCTGTTGTGTGAAATGTTTTACCGAAAGATGAAATAATAAAACTTCTTTTTGCAAGCTCATCATATCGTGCAAAGCTGTGATGTTTATGTTTATCAAAAATAATATGCTCATAAACTTCATCGCTAATTAAAAAGATATTTGTTTTCTTAATAATTTTTTCAAGTTGTATAATATCTTCTTCTTTTAGAATTGCTCCGGTCGGATTATGTGGTGAATTTATAACAATACATTTTGTTTTTTTTGAAATGGATTTTTCAACAGCGTTCCATGGAATACTAAAATCATTTTGATTTAATTTTATACTAATTGGTATTCCGCCATTTGCAATAATAGCAGGAATGTATGAATCATAAGCAGGTTCAAAAATAATTACTTCATCGCCGAGATTTACAATTGCTGAGAAAGCTGTATAAAGTGCTTGCGTTGCACCTGAAGTAACTGTTATCTCATTTTCAAAATTGTATTCTCTACTGTAATCTCGTTTAACTTTTATAGCGATTTGTTTTCTAAGTTCTATTGCACCGGGCATTGGTGCATACTGGTTAAAACCTTTTTTCATAAAATGATTAACAAGTTCAATCAAATTATCCGAACAATTAAAATCTGGAAAACCTTGCGACAGATTAATTGCATTGTACTCATTCGCCATTTTAGACATAACAGCAAAAATGCTTGTGCCAACATTTGGAAGCTTAGATTTTATTTGATTTTGTGTTTCCATTTTTAATTAGAATCAATCTTAAAAATCTTTTCTGCTGGTCTAAGATTATCATACAATCTTTTTAGTTGTTGATAAGCATATTGGTTTCCGCGCTGAGCTGAATTTCTATAATGCTCAACTGCATTAGGTAAATTTTTAGTTAATCCGATTCCATTTTCATAACAATATCCTAACGTAAACTGCGCTAACACAGATCCGATGCTTTCATATTTTTTTAATAGAGAGATTTCATTACTTAAATTATCTCCTGTTTTGGATTCAAAAACTTTTGCTGCGGCTAAACGTACTTCAGCTTCCGGACTTTTTAATTTTTCTGCTTGTCCCCAATAATCCAAACCTTTTTGAATATCATTTTTTAGATATTTACCCGTATAATAATTAAAACCGAGTTCAATGATTGCCGGAACATGATTTTGTGATGCAGATTTTTGTAAGAGATCTAACGCATCTTTTTCTGTTAAACGATTATCGTATCCAAGCTTTTGCAATCCATACCAAACAAACTGCGCAGTTGGATTTCCAAGTTGTATCTCTTCATTTAAAACAATGTAAAAATCTTTTTCACGAATTAACTGCCAGAGTAAATAAGCGGCTCGCGGTGAATCCAATATCGTTGCACGAATATAATATTCGGCTGCAAGTATTTTATCTTTGCTAAGATAATTTCCAGTCTCAAATAGTTTTCCAAAAATTGTTTGAGCTTCGTGGCAGCCTGCATCTGCAAGTTTGGTTAGCAACTTTATTTTTTCATCATTATAAAAAACGCTAAGCAATGAATCATTTTTAATTGATAAAGAATCCTTAGTGATTAGCAGATTCAAACTATTTAAATCCGAAATCAAAATTTTATCACTAATTTCTTTTATTGTATCCGATTGAGTATCAAAATCAATAAATACTAAACCAAGTGAAGGTTGAATTTTAGAATCATCTTTATCATCTTTTACAAAAACATCTTTAGTTAAAGCATATTTATTCTGATAAACAGAATCTTTGAACTCTGCAGATACTTTTGGTGAAAGTTCATCCAAT
>JBDTRQ010000237.1:0-5617 GCA_039931535.1 Ignavibacteriota bacterium | reverse complement strand
AACATTCAGGAAGATAATCCTTCATTCAAAGACATTAAACTTATCCGAGCAAAACTTTTATTAAAAATGCAGACCTTTGGCATTGAAAAACTTATAAATAAAAACCACGAATTAATGGAAAAATATTATGCCTAACTACGATGAAATTATTCAGCAATCACAAGCCAATGTGAAATCTTTGGGTGAAAAACTTAAAGACCTTGATAAGTTGCACGAAGACATTAAGGAGTTGACAAAGCAACCCGAAGTTTTTGACCAGAAGTATCAGCAAATTGTTAAACTGACGGAGGAATATACCAATACTTTAGGTGCAGCTACAAAAAAGTATTTAGACGGAAATAACATATTGTTCACAACAAAGCTGTCTGACCTTGATAAAAAAACAAAAGACCTTGAAGTCAAAATTATTGATTTAGGAAAACAAATTGAACGCCTTGCGGCTATTGATTTAGAAAAGCATTTTGACAAACTTCAAAAAATACTTTCTGAAATTTTTGGAGCAATCAACTCAATCAATCTTACTCTGACAGCGATAACTCAAACTCTGACAGGCATAGTTCAATCTTTTGGAGCAATTCAAAACGCAATTGAAACTAAACATAAGGAAGCAAAACAAGTTATTAACTTATTCAGTGAAGCGACCTCAAAACATTTAAATGACCAAGACAAAGAAGCAAAAAGGAATGCCGAATTATTAGAGAATAACATAAAATTCTTAACTGCGCAAAACGACATACTGAAAAAGGAAGTTAAGACAAATAGAATAATTCAGATAATTGGACTATCAATAATTTTAATTATTCTCATTTATCTTGCAGTCAAGTAATAACGCCAACGCATTTGTAAATACCTTTACATTTTTTGCTTACACACATGCTCGACAAAAAAAATATAAATGATCTTACAGGCAAACACACGGGTCAACGCAAGGCACAGCTACGAAAAAACAGAATGGTATGCTGCTAACAAGGGCTTGCCGAATATTGCGGGTACAGTACAAATTAATAGTGTGTGCTATTAATTATATTTAGTGCGGCTTGACAGTGATGAGCTTTTAAGTCCCAAACATAGCCAAGCAGTAAAACGTTAACCCTTATCTTAAAACTCATCAACTTATTTCCTTTCGCCTATTTGAAACCTTCTTTCTGCAAGAATTGTTAAGAAAAGTATACTTGAAATATTTGAATTAACTTTAATTCACATAGAAAGAATCATTAAATGAATTTGCTTACAATAATATTAACAGTAATAACTATGAATAACTTATCAAAACAATCCGATAATATTATTTTACTTAGTGCATCAGCTATGAAAACCGAAAACCAATGGCGTATTGTAAACGATGGCGTTATGGGCGGATTAAGTTCTTCAGATGTTTCGGTAAAAGATGATAAAATAATTTTTGCTGGAAATGTTTCTTTGGAGAATAACGGTGGGTTTGCTTCGCTTAGAAGTCCCGTTAAAGATTACAACTTTGAAGAATTTTCTGGAATAGAAATAAAAATTAAGGGTGATGGAAAACGTTACGGCATCTCAATGAAAGAAACATCTCACTTTACCGGCTATTTTTATACAACAACTTTTGAAACTAAAAATAATGAGTTGGTCACAGTTAAACTGCCATTTGATCAGTTTAAGCTTTACTATTTTGGAAGAGGAATAGACTCCAGTAAGAAAATTCCATTAGATAAAATAAAGGAGATTTCTTTATTGATTGGAGATAAGCAAAAAGATACTTTTATTATAGAGATTGATTATATAAAACTTTATTAAGATTTATATACCTTGTAACTACATTTCAAGTTATTAACAATATCAGAGAGGATACTATAAATGGATATTTTAAACACAGTAAAATCAGCACTTGGCGGCGGAGATCAAAAAGATGATCTTATGTCAACCGTTATGGGCTTACTTGGCGGACAGGGCGGGTTACAAAATCTTATTAGCCAGTTTGATTCAAAGGGGCTTGGCGATGTTGTTGGTTCCTGGGTTGGAACCGGACAAAACAAATCCATCTCAGCAGATCAAATTAATAATGTTTTAGGCTCAGATGCTTTAAGCGGCATAGCTTCAAAACTTGGTTTGAGCGTTGGTGATTTATCTGGACAACTTTCAAATCTACTTCCGGATGTAGTTGATAAATTAACTCCGGAAGGAAAAGTACCTGAGGGAGATATTCTTGGTCAAACCTCAGGCTTGCTTGGCGGATTGTTTGGCAAGAAATAAACCTTAAAAATCTTACCGTTTTTTTTAAGCCGTAAGTTTTTGCTTACGGCTTTTTTGTTTGACATAAAAAGCCCACAAATTTCTTTGCAGGCTTTTGTGGAGATGAGATTATCAATTACAAATTAATCTCTATCAATTTTTATTGTTCCGTCAAGTTCTTCTTCAAAGTTTTTCTTATATATTTCCAAATATTTTTTGTGCTGTTCTTGTTTAACCATTCTGTCAGTTACTTTAGTTATAGAACAATCCGTTGATGATTTGTAGAAAAAATTATTTAGATTTGTTAAGGATACTATCTGAGTTTTATTAGACATATAAACTAGTTATCGAAAATCCTTTAGCAACTATTCAAACTTTAATAAATATGGCTAAAAAATACTATAAAATTAAATTAACTTTTAAGGAGATAATGATTTAAAATGCCTATCAATAAATCAGAATTAAATAGTATTAAAAAGATTGCTCAAGATTTTATTAATGATAGTGCATTCAGCATATCCGAGGAACATATTCAGTCCTCTTATACCTTACCAATTTTACGGATATTAGGTTGGTCACCAAATGCATGGGTAATAAATAAACCGCAAGAAGTAAGAACTGGTAAAAAGCCGGACATACTTTTAAAAGGAATTGGTGGAGGTGCAATTTTTATTATTGAATCTAAAGATGCCCTTAAATCACTTGACGACAGATATCCCAAAATTACTTTCATTGACCAGTTATGTAATTATTGCAATGCAGAAGGAGTCTACTGGGGTATATTAACAAATTTTCTTGAATGGAGAATGTACAATTCATACACTAAACAACTTTATTACAATAAGAAATTTCGCTTAATACTTGATGAGAAAACAAATCCAAGAGTAAATCCTAATGATGATGAACTTCTAGAACTTTTTAACTCTGTTGCGTTTCACAGTTTAAGAGCAAAAAAAGGAAGAATAGACGATAACCCGATATATTACAAAGAAGCAAAAGAAATACGAAAGGAGTTTTTCGACCGGTTAAAGGTGTGGAGAAAAGATTTAAGAAACTATCTCTTTACGAACTATCATTCGCAATATTCTACAACCAAATTAGACAATCAGACACAAAAAATATTAGACCGACTTATTTTTATTCAGTTTTGCCATCAGAAAAATATTGTTTCTCAAGATTATTTAGGAGCAGTTCTCTACTCAGAAAAGAAAAGTTTTTACAAAGAACTTCAACAAAAATTTGGAGAATTAAATGAGAAATTTAATTCTGAATTATTTGCAAGAGATTTGTGTGATGATTCCTCTTTTGATATTGATGATAAAACTTCGGAAGAAATAATCAGAGGAATAAATGCCATTGACTTTTCTAACAAGAATATTAATGCTCATATCATTGGTGAAGTTTATGAAGATTATTTAGGTGAATTGTTAAAAACCACAAAAACACAAGTAAAAGTAGATGAATCTGGAGAAGCCAAGAAAAGAAAAACTCAAGGAATCTTTTATACACCGCAAGAAATTGTTGATTTCATTATTCAAAATACTTTGGTCCCAAAATTAAACCACTGTAAATCTGTAAAAGACCTTGAAAAAATAAAAGTTATTGACCCCGCCTGCGGAAGTGGCTCATTTTTAATAAAGGCATACGACTATTTCTATACAGCATACAAAGCACTCGAAGAGAAAAAGAGACACACTTCTTCATTATTTTTTGAGTTTGAAGTGCGGAAGAAAATTTTGACTCAGAACCTTTTCGGAGTTGACCTTGACGAAAGAGCGGTTGAAATTGCTAAGTTGAATTTATTCTTAAAAGCACTTGACGGTTTAAGCATTTCGGAACTACCTCAACAAAGAATCCTTCCCAATCTCTCCCTAAATATCCAATGTGGTAATTCGTTGATATTCGGAAATGACCCAGACAATATTAGCTTCAAATCTGAAACGCAGTTGGATATGTTTGACCATTCGTTCATTGAAAAATCTGATTTAAAGAAATTGGTTGAATTGAAAAACAGTTTTTTTGAAGAAAATGACTTAGATGAAAGAAATAAATTGTTGAGCAAAATAAAAGTTGAAGTAACAACTATTGAAAGAGAATACAACGAACCATTAGAACAATATTTTTCTGATCTTGACAGAATAAAGCCATTCAACTATCATATTATGTTTTGTGAAGTTTTTGACAATGGAGGTTTTGACTGTGTGATTGGAAATCCACCATGGAGTTCCAAAATCAATAACACTTTAAATAAATTTATTTCCGAGAGATATGCATTAGATGCAAAGAACTTGAACATTTTTGCTCCTTTTCTTTTGCTTTCAATGAAGCTAATTAAGGAAGATGGAATGATTGGATTGTTAATTCCAAAAGTTTTTATCAAAAATTCTTCTTATCAAGCAATAAGAAAGAATATTATTGACAATTATTCTCTTGTAAAACTCATTGACTTCGGAAAGTTTCCAAAAGTTGCTTCGGATTGTGTTAGCCCGATAATATCAAGGGAGAAAAAAAGAAAAACAGAATTAATTGTTTATCAAAAGGATAATATTCAAAGTAGTTCTGTTAGTCAAAAAATATTTAGTAGGAATCCTATTTATGCTTTTTCATTCAACATCACAGAAGAAAAAGTGAAACTGTTGGAAGCGATTGAAGAAAATACATTAAAACTTTATCCTGATATTGCAAAGATTAAGCGAGGGATTGAGTTAGGACAAAAATCTTTAGTTACAAGATGTAATAATTGTAGAACTTGGAATGAAGCGGGTGAAAAATATTACAACGAAAAAAACAAAAAGAAATGTAAATCATGCGGGCACAAATTAACTTATGATAAGGTAACTTGCATCAGCAGTAAAACCAAATCACAAAAATATTCATTACCTTGTCTTTCAGGAAAACAAATTGATTACTACGAAATAAAAGATCAATACTTTATACTAAATAAACTTAACGGAGTCGATTATAAAGAAGAAATTTCTAAAGGGAATAGAATTTATATTAAAGAGATTGCCACACATCCTGTTGGAGTCTATTTAAAGAACAGACAAAAATATTTTGGATTTAACACTATTGTTGCCATCTACGATTGTAAATATGATGCAAGATTTATTCTTGGTATCCTCAATTCACGATTAATGAGATTTTATTATGAAAATATTTATAATCTTGGAATGAAATTAACCATACATATGAGAATTGAATACTTAAAGGAATTACCAATTATAGAAATCAATCTTAAAAATAAAAAAGATAAAGAAATATACGATAGCATTATTAAAAGCGTGGGCGAGATACAAGAATTAACAAGCAACAGCCACCGTAAAAAAATAAAAATTGAAGCAATACAGAACGAGATAAATAATAAAGTCGAAAAGCTTTATAAAGTTATAATCCCTGAATGAACTATTAC